>CAZKXK010000041.1:0-12522 GCA_964556585.1 uncultured Anaerolineaceae bacterium | reverse complement strand
GGGGCGCGGGGTGACGGCGCGGGCGATCTCGAGGTCGGAGGGGAAGCTCATGGCAACGACTCCAGAAGACGGTTCGGGGCGAGCGTCCGGGAACCGACGGCGACCCGGCCATCGGCCTGGTTGCGCGCCGCCCGCACGAGGTGGGTGAGCAGGATCGCGTTGGTCAGCGGCCCCACCCCGCCGGGGACCGGCGCGATCGCGAGAATCAACGACCCTTGGCGGGGCAACCGCCGCCCGCAACGGACAGACACGCCGGGATTCGGCTGGATCATCTCGAGCCGTGCGAGATCGCAGCCTCCGCGCCGAGCTCACCTGCCCGGTAGGCGGCCAGGAACTCCATGCCGAACGGATCGCGCCCGGTGAGGAGATCCGCTGCCAGGGCATACGCTCGGCTCGTGCGATCCTGCGCGAAGATCCGCCGGGGGTCGGATGCGACCGGGTCGATGATCCCGCTGTCGGCGCCAGCGTCCGCGGCGAGCTTGATGAAGACATCGTTGAGAAGCCTGCGCGCCGGAAGCCCGAAGCTCACGTTCGATAGCCCACCTGTCAGGTGGATCTGCGGTCCGTAGCGCTCCCGCAGCGTGTGCACGGCCTCGAGGAACCAGGAGCCCACCTCCGGCTCCACCGCGACCGGCATCACGAGCGCGTCGAGATACAGCCTCGACAGGGCAATGCCGCGCCGGGTGGCCTCGTCGATGATCCGCGTGGCGTTGTCGACCCGCTCGCCAGCTGACGCCGGCATGCCATGCTGGCCCCCGGCGCCCAGGATGACGGGACATCCCTCGGCAGCGGCGAGGTCGAGGACGTCGAGCCGTTCGAGCGAGGCCGAATTCAGCAGTGGTGCCCCAGCCCGTCGGGCCGCCGCTGCGAGGCCGGCCCGCATGACGTCGGGGGCCGACGAGTCGAGCGAGATCGCCGCGTCGGTTGCATCCTCCACCGCGGCGACCAACCACTCCATCGCCGCGACCCGCATTGCCAGGTCGTTGCTGGCCTCGTCGACGTTGAGGTCGAGATAGTCGGCCCCAGCTTTCACCTGGCGCCGGGCGAGATACCGGACGTAGCCGCGTCCCAGGTCCGCGTCTGGGCCACCGGCCAGGCCCGCCAGCACGGCCGCCTTGACGTGCTTGACCTTCTGCTTCTCGCCGGAGCCTTCCACGGCCGAGCCAGGGACCGGCAGGAGCTGGTCCGCACCCCCGTCGTCGGTGAAGGGAAGCGCGGCCCCGCCGTTCGCGAGGGAGACGACCCGGGCGCCGCTTCGCAGCAGAACCCGCGTGGCATGGATGTTCTCGCCGATGACGATGAACGGGCCGCGAAGCGTGTCAGTCATCGTGGGTTCTCCTTCGGCGGGACGACGGTCTCGCCACCTCGTTCGGCGGCCAGCCGCCGCGTCACGTGGTCGCGACCCAGATAGGTGTTCGCCCAGGCGCTCGTGCGCCGGAGCGCGTTGTCGGCGATCGCGGGCGGACGATCGAGCATCGAGACATCCTCGCCGTAGGGCTTGAGACGCTCGTAGGCGCGGGCCCAGATGCAGGCGCGACCCGGAACCTCGCAGTCGCCGTCGTGGCTCCCCCCGCACGGCCCGTTGCGCTGGTTCTTGACGCACTGGCTCTCGGGACAGAGATAGGCGATCTCCGGAAGCGAGCAGTCGCCGCAGTCGCGGCAGTCGAAGAGCGGGATCTTGATCGCCTGTTCGGCGACGTGCGCGACGTGGCCGAGATGCGCCCGCTCGGCGGCCCCGTACACGCGGCCGGCGGCCCGGAAGCCGCCTGAGCCCGGCGCGAACGCGAGGGCATGGATGGCCCGGTTGGCCCGGTACGCGAGGGGGACGCGTCGGGGTCGAGCGCGCGGCGCGCGGGTCGGCGCGTTCAGCCCGGTCTCCCGATCGGGAGCGTAGAGGTAGAAGGTGTCGGGCAGCGCCCAGGCGTCCTCGCGGACGAACGCCCGCCAGTCGTCGGGCCCGAACGACGCGGCGCGGTCAAGCACTGCGGCGAGGTCCTGGGCACGGCTCGTGCCCCCGAGGTATGCGCCCGCGTATCCGAGGCCGCGCGCGATCGCCACCTGGTGCGCGGCGAGCTCGAGAAAGAACGCCTTGCCCTTGTCCGCGCTCGCGCCCTCGCGCTCGGCACGCTCGGCGAGCGCATCCGGGATCGCGACCCCGGGGATCTCGCCGGCGTGGAAGATCCGGGCGGTCGTCCTCGAGAGGACGAACACGTTGGCAAGGAGCCGGAGCGGCAGGCCCATCTCGGCGACGAAGCGGACCAGCTCGTCGAGCTTGCGCGGGTCGTACCCAACCTGGGTGATCGCGAAGCGGGCCCCCACCCGCGCCTTGAAGGCCAGCTTGGCGTACTGGGGGACGAGATCGCGCTCGACCCGCTTGAACGGGTTGACGGCCGCGCCCAAGAAGAAGCTCGTGCGCGGGCCGACCGCCGTCCCGTTGCCGCGCACTGGGCCGAGCGCCGGAACGGTCCGGGCACGGTCGCGCGGGATCGGGCGACCAACGACGTCGCGAGAGATCTCCCCGTGGTTGAGCCCTTCATACAGCGCGAGGAGGCTGACCGAGTCGAGGTCGAAGACCGGGCGGGCCACCCCGAGGTATCCCTCGGTCGGGTAGTCGCCGGACAGGACGAGGAGGTTGTCGATGCCTGCGCTCGCGAGCCGCCAGCCCAGGCTGAGGAGCTCGTTGCGGTTGCGGTCCCGGCAGGCGACGTGGACGATGACCTCCTGGCCGGCCTCGGTGAGCTGCGAGGCGAGGACCTCGGGGCTCAGCATCGCGTGGCCACCCGCGCTGTCGGTGATTGACAGGGCGGAGAATCGCCCGTCCGCGCCGAGCTCGGACGCCAGCGCCCGGACGCGGGCTCCGGCGTCGTCGCCGAGCATGCCGCGCCATGGGACCAGCTCGGCAACGTACGTGAAGCAGCGTGTGTCGCCCAGGTTGCGGGCGAGTCGTGATGCCGGCGATCCTTGTGCGCGTGTTTCGGTCATCGGCGGGGTCCACACCAATCGTTCGCTTCGATTGCGGCGTTCAGCGCCGCAAGATCAGCCATAACACATTCTCGATCGTCACGGTGCCCTGGCCGCCCGCACGCCGCTCGATCGCCGCGAGATCCGTCCGGCCGCACCCGCCGGGATCGTGTCGGCGGCCCACGCCTCGGCGGCAGTCTTGACCCGCTGCGAGGCATCCGCAGCCGCAACCAGGATGACATCGCCAGCGTCCACGACGATCACGTCGCGCAGCCCGATGGTGACCACGGGACAACCACCGGCAAGCACGAGTGTCCCTTCAGATTCGAGATCCCAGCGCGGCCCGCGACCGACGACCCCAGATCCGGAGGTCGACTCCCCGTCGGCTTCCGCAATCGCGGACAGCGCGTCCCTGAGGGCGCCCCAGCTCCCCAGGTCGCTCCACCCGACATCGGCGCTGACCATCGCGACGCGTCCGGCCGCGGCCGCCGGTTCGAGCACGGCGTAGTCAACCGACGTGGGGCGGACCCGCGCGTAGGCCGACTTCAGCCCCGCCGGCCCGCCGGCCAGGCCCACCTCGACGTCGGCGAGGATGTCCGGCGAGTCGGCCTCGAACGCTGCCCGAAGCGCGTCGCGGCGCCACAGGAAGATCCCCGCGTTCCAGGCGACAGCGACAGGCCCGGCGAGCATCGCCTGGGCGTCGGCGGAGCTGGGCTTCTCGACGAAACGGGCGACCCTGACCGCTGGCTCATCGCCGGGGATTTCATCGCCCGCGACGATGTACCCGTATCCCGTCTCCGGTCCGTCAGGGGTAATCCCCAGCGTCACCAGCAGGCCCGGGCCGCCGTCCACGGCGGGCCGGCCGGCAAGGGTGGCCGCACGCCGGAGGATGGCCCGGAAACCCGGCTCGTCGGCCACAAGGTGGTCGGCCGGGAGGACGAGCATGACCTCGTCGGGAGGCCGCTCGAGCGCCACCGCCGCGAACGCCACCGCGGCCGCGGTGTTGCGGCCGGCGGGCTCCGCAAGGAGCATCCCGCCGGCGAGGCCCGGCAGCTGGTCCCGGACGATGTCAACGTACCGGCCGTCGGTGACCACGGCGACTTGCTCTGCATCCACGAGGTCCGGGACGATCCGATCCCAGGTCCGCTGCAGGAGCGTCCTGTCACCCACCAGCGGCAGGAACGGCTTCGGCCGCTCCGGGCGCGACAGTGGCCACAGGCGCGTTCCACCGCCGCCTGCGAGGATGACTGCATACATCGGCCCGTCGCCCCTTCGCTGGTGCCTGGCTGCCGGGGCAATCGAGCCCGAATTGGGCTGGACAACCGCCGGTGACGTGGTAACGTTACCACACAGTCAAGAGCCAGACACCACCCGGGTCCCGCCAGGGGCTCGCGCACGGCCACATCCAGAGGTAACCGCGATGTCCAGTGAGTTCACCGACACGATCCCCGGTACGACGGTTGCACGCGGCCTCAACAAGGACGACCTGATCGTCCTCGCCGGGGCGGGCGGGTTCATCGCAGGGTCCCTGACGCGCTACTTCCACGAGCAGGGCTACACCAACATCCGGGCGATCGACCGGAAGCCGATCCCCGACTGGTACCTCCGCGTCCCCGGCGTCGAGTCGATCTCGATGGACCTCAGCCACGAGCAGAACGCGATCGATGCCGTCAAGGGCGCCACGGAAGTCTATAACCTGGCGGCCGACATGGGCGGGATGGGCTTCATCGAGCACTTCCGGGTCGAGTGCCTGCGCAGCATCCTCGTCAACACGCACCTGACCGAGGCGTCCTACCGTGCCGGGGTGAAGCGCTACTTCTTCTCCTCCTCCGCCTGCGCATACAACACGGACCTCCAGAAGTCCCCGGATGTCATCGCGCTCAAGGAGTCGGACGCCTTCCCGGCGATGGCCGAGCGGGGCTATGGCTGGGAGAAGCTGATCTCCGAAATGTTCTGCCAGGAGTACTGGGTGGAGCGTGGCCTGGAGACCCACGTCGCCCGCTTCCATAACATCTACGGCCCCAACGGCACCTGGTTCGGGGGTCGCGAGAAGGCACCGGCGGCAATCTCCCGCAAGGTCCTCGAGGCCCAGGACAGTGGCGACATGCGGATCCAGATCTGGGGCGATGGGACGCAGACGCGCTCGTTCTGTTACATCGACGACTGCCTGCACGGCATCGACCGGATCATGCATACGCAGGAGCTGATCGCCACGCCGATCAACCTCGGTTCGTCGGAGCTCGTCTCGATCAACGAGCTGGTCTCCATCGTCGAGGAGATCGCCGGCGTCAAGCTTGAGCGCAGCTACAAGCTCGACGCCCCCAAGGGTGTCGCGGGCCGCAACAGCGACAACACCTTCATCAAGCAGGTGCTGGGTTGGGAGCCGAACACGCCGCTCCGCGACGGGATGGCCGAGACATACGCCTGGATCGCCGACCAGTTCGCGGCCCGGAAGGCCGGCCGTCGGGTGGTCGTCGGGTGACGACAATCGGGCCCGATGCGGGCCCGTTGCCGGCAGCCCCGGGCCCACGCGCCCTGCGTGAGGTGATCGGCAGCCTGCCATTTCGCCTGCAGATGGCGGGGGGCTGGATCGACCAGCCTTTCCTGTCGAAGCACAACCCGGAACCGCCGGGCTCGATGGTCGTGGTATCCCTGCAGCCAACGGTCCCGTTCATGGCCCGGGCCGGCATGGCCACTGGAACCCGCGCGGCGGCACGGGCGCTGTGGGGCGACGGCCTTCCTGCCGCCCGGTCGCCGGAGATTCTCGTGCGCGAGCTATATGCCGCCGAGAACGCCGATCTCGTCGAGCCGTCCGGCTCGCAGGACATGTGCGGGCTGATCTACCCCGGGATCAGCCGTCTCGACTACGACGCATCCGTGGAGGGCGGCTGGTTCCCGGCGCACGTGGAATCCACCACCGATCCTGACGTGGTGGCGTGGCTGGAACGGGTCATCCACCTCGTCCCGGTCGGGCAGCGGCCTCCGGGATACGGCCCGTTGGGCGTGAAGAACCTGGATCCCGAGTGGATCGCACGCCTGGGCGCCAGCGGGCGAGCCTGCTACGACGCGATCCTGGCGATGGATCTCCGTGGCCTCGGTGCGTCGCTCAACGAATGCTGGCATGCCTGGGACGCCATCCTGCCCCAAGTCCTGGAACATCCCGCAATCACGATCGACCTCCGCGGCCTGCTGGCCGCCTACTCCGCGGAGTACCCCGGCGTGATGACCTCCGGGTGCGGCGGCGGCTACCTGATCGTGGCATCCGAGAACGAGCCACCCGGCTCCTGCCGGGTTTCGATCCGCACGTCCTGATGGCGGGTGCGACGAAGGAGTCCCCGCACGGCGGCGGCACGGAGCCGGCGCGCGCTCCCGTGATCGTCGAGATCACCCTCGACAACCTGGCTTCCGATGACGTCCGGTTCCTCGAGGAGGCAGCGCTCCACGGTCCGCTGCACGCCCGGATCCCATCGGATGACCTGGTCGCGGAGCGAACAGGGTCCCGGCCGCTGTTTCCGGCGGTCGAGCGGCTGTTCCTCGCGGAGTCGATCCGGTGGGTTACCGCCGCCGAGATCGTGGACCGAGCCATCGCCGTGTCGCCGGATGTGTTGGAGGCCGCCGCAGCCGCAGGGGCGTCATTGGCGGTGCGCGAGGAGGAGGACGACCCTGAGCTCAGGGCGGCCGCTGCCGTGCGGTCCGTTGGGTACCACTCCGTGACCCGGGCGGCCCGATCGGGCTTCCCCGTCTTCGCGCCTGGCCCACCGCCCGACGGGGCGCCACGGGTCGTGGTCACCGGCTGTTACGACTGGCTCCACTCCGGCCACATCCGATTCTTCATGGACGCCGCGGCATACGGGGCGCTGTATGTGGTCGTCGGCAGTGACCGCAACGTGGAGTTCCTCAAAGGCCCCGGGCACCCGCTCCAACACGAGCAGGAGCGGCAGTACATGGTCGGCGCGATCAAGAGCGTGCACCAGTGCCTTGTCTCATCCGGCTCCGGCTGGATGGATGCGGAGCCGGAGATCGCGGACATCCGGCCCACGTACTACGTCGTCAACGAGGACGGCGACCAGCCGGAGAAGCGGGAGTTCTGCCGGAAACTGGGAGTCGAATACGTCGTGCTCCAGCGCCTTCCGCACGCGGGCCTGCCCGCGCGCTCGAGCACCGAACTCCGTGGGTTCTAGGACTCGCCACCGTCCACCTCCCCGTACGAGCACCGGCTGGGCCAACGGCGGGTCGCCTCAGCGGCCCTCAGGGACCTTCGTCATGCTGGCCCGGCTCCCCAGCCGCCCCCCTTGAAGTCTCGCCGCCGGGCACTGGGCCCGCCGGCGTCGTGCGGGCGCGGCCCCCACGGCTCGACTCCGGGGCCGAGGGCTGGACACCCGGCCCCGTCCGTTGCTAGCGTTACCCAATCACGCACACGTGGGGTACCCGCGAACAGGCATGCCAACACTGCACGATGTTGCTGAACGGGCGGGCGTCTCGCTGATGACCGTGTCGCGGGTCGTCAACGGGTCGGGGGCAGTGAGCCCCAAGTTGCGCTTGCGCGTCGAACAGGCACTGGCCGAGACGAGCTATGTGCCCAACACCTTGGCCCGCAGCCTGCGAGCGCGGCGGACGGACACGATCGCCCTTCTGCTGCCCGACATGACGAACCCGTTCTTCACGACGTTGGCGCACGGCGTGGAGACCGCGGCACGCGAGGCGGGCTACATGATGATCCTGGCCAACAGCGATGAGCGGGAGGACGAGGAGCAGCGGCTGACCCAGATGCTCCTCGGGCGGCAGGTCGATGGCATCCTCGTCGCCCCGGCAGCGACCGGGACGGAGGTCATTCGTGTGTGCCGGCAGCATCGCGTCCCCCTCGTGGCCGTCGACCGTCGCCCGCTGGTCGGCGACACCGACGTCGTCCGGGGCGATTCGGAGGGCGGATCGCTGGACCTCGGCCGCCTCCTCGTGGGGCTCGGTCACCGCGACATGGCGGTCCTGTCGGGCCCCGTGTCGGTCCCAACGGCCGTCGATCGCGTGGCGGGCTTCCGCCGGGCGGTCGTCGACGAGGCCGGCATGCCGGAGCCGCACGTTCTCTACGGCTCCTTCTCGATCGACAGTGGCCACGAGATGGCACTGCGGGCCATGGCCTCCCTCCCCCGGCCGACGGCGCTGTTCGCCGCCAACAACTTCATCGCGATCGGCACGCTTCATGCGCTCGCCGAACTCGGGCTGCGGGTCCCAGGGGAGGTCGCTGTGGTTGGGTTCGACGACCTGCCAGAGGCGATGGTCACGTTCCCGTTCCTGACAGTCGTGGCACAGCCTGCCTTTGACATCGGCAGGGAGAGTGTCGCCATGCTGCTCGACCGAATCGCCAACCCCAAGCGGCCGCCGAGAGAGGTGATCTTCGCGACCAAGCTGGTCATCCGACGGTCGAGCGGGGAGCCGGTCAGGGCGCCGGTCGACGCCCGCTAGCCATGCCCGGGAGCAAGGCCCGGCGCGCGCCACCACCCGGTCGCCGCGGCCAACCGGGCGGTCGTTCTGGCCCCGTTGTCCCCGGCTTGATCCAGCGCGCGATGCAACCGAGTGCGCCTCATCGGCTCAGGCCTCGCACGAAACGGTCGTCACGGTTTTGAACAATCGTTTATCCTTATCCCGCGACTTGGGAACGTCTGGTGGAGATCGCCGGGCGCGGTAACGGTGGGGATTGCGAAGGAGTCACAGGTGGGGTTCGATCCGTTCGAGTCGGTGGTGCTCGGACGGACCGGCCTGCGCGTCACGCGCCTGGCATTCGGAGCGGCGACGATCGGCGGCTTGTTCCGTGAGGTGTCGGAATCCGAGGCGATCGCGACCGCTCGCCATGCCGCCGACATCGGCATCCGCTACTTCGACGCGGCACCGGTGTATGGGTACGGCAACTCCGAGCGGCGGCTCGGGGCGGCAGTGGCACACCTCCCCCGTGACTCCTACGTCCTGTCGACGAAGGTTGGACGCCTGCTCGTCCCCCGGGATGGCGTGACCGACGACATGGACGTCGACTACCAGCAGATCGACGGGCAGGAGGACTACTTCTACCGTGGGACGCCGGCGGTTCGACCAGTGTTCGACTACAGCCACGACGGTGTCCTCAGGTCCGTCGAGGCCAGCCTCGAACGGCTCGGGGTTGACCGCGTCGACATGCTGTTCATCCACGATCCGGACAATCACTGGCAACAGGCGATGACCGGGGCGTATCCGGCTTTGGAAGGGCTGCGAGCCCAGGGTGTGGTGCGCGGGATCGGGGTCGGCATGAACAGCGCGGCCATGCTCGCCCGGTTCGCCCGGGAAGGTGACTTCGACGTCTTCCTGGTCGCCAACCGATACACGCTCCTCGACCAGGAGGCGGCCGCTGAGCTGTTCCCGATCAGCCAGGACCGTGGCGTTGCCATCGTGCTCGGCGGCGTGCTCAACAGCGGCATTCTCGCCGACCCGCGCCCGGGGAGCCGCTTCGGGTACCTGCCCGCGAACGACGCGCTGGTCAACCGGGCACAGGCGATGCGCGCAGTCTGCGAGCGTCATGGCGTGCCCCTCCGGGCCGCCGCGATCCAGTTCGCGCTGGCTCATCCCGTCGTGACCGCCATGCTCGCCGGAGCCCGCACGTCGGCCCAGCTCGACGACTACCCGCTGCTCATGCGCCACGCCATTCCGGGCCAGATGTGGGACGAGCTGAAGGCCGAGGGGCTGCTCTCCGCCGCTGCGGTGGTCCCGGACCCGCCCGACTTGACCGCGTCCGCCACGCCCTCCATGTCAGAGGATCGAACCTGATGCACCTCATCACCTACCGCACCGCCGGCGGCGAGGAAGTCCTGGCGGTCGCGGCCGGGGGCCGCGCCCTCGACGCAGCCAGCCTCGTGCCCGGCGGGCCAGCGTCCATCGAGCAGCTGCTCAACGCCGGGGCGCATGCGCTGGCTGCGCTCCGCGCGTCAGCCGACCCGGCGCGGATCGCCGTCGAGGGCACGTACCTCGACGCGCTCGAGCTGCTGGCCCCGGTACCACGCCCCGGCAAGATCGTCGCGATCGGGCGCAACTACGCGGACCACACGACGGAGGACGGCGCCGTCCCTCCTGCCTCGCCGCTGATGTTCGCCAAGTTCCCGAGCTCCGTGGTCGGTCCCGGCGCCGAGATCCGATGGGATCCCGAGCTGACCGGCCAGGTCGACTACGAGGCGGAGCTGGCGGTCGTCATCGGGCGCCGAGCCCGCCGCGTGACAGAGGACGAAGCGCTCCGATACGTCCTCGGCTACACCTGCCTGAACGACGTCTCAGCCCGCGACCTCCAGTTCGGCGACGGCCAGTGGGTGCGCGGGAAGTCGCTCGACACCTTCTGCCCCATGGGGCCGGTCCTGGTCACCGCGGACGAGCTGCCTGACGCGGGCAACCTTCGGATCTCGTGCCTGGTCAACGACGAGCGCCTCCAGGACGATCGAACGTCCTCGATGTTCTTCGGAGTGGCCGCGATCATCAGCGACTGCTCCCGTGCCTTCACCCTCGAGCCCGGTGACGTTATCGCCACAGGGACGCCCGGCGGCGTCGGGGTCTATCGGCACCCGCCGCGGCTGCTCGCCGACGGTGACGTGGTCACCGTCGAGATCGAGGGGATCGGGTCGCTCGTCAACACGTGCCGGACCGGAGCCACCAGGGAGGCTTGAGATCATGGAACGCGACGTGACCGTGGAGCCGGGCGCCCAGCCCGAGGAACGGTTCCTGGTGACGGGCGCCCTGGGCTGCATCGGCGCCTGGACCGTCCTGAACCTTGCCCGGGAGGGTGCCTCCGTCGTCACCTTCGACCTGGCGTCGGATCCGCGCCGGATCCGACAGATCTGCACCGACGACGAGTTCGGCAGGATCACATTCGCGAACGGGGACATCACCGAGCTCGCGTCGGTGGAGCAGGCGCTCGACGACCACGGGATCACGAACATCATCCACTTGGCCGCCCTGCAGGTTCCGTTCTGCCGGGCGGATCCGCCCCTTGGCGCACGCGTCAACGTGCTGGGCACCGTGAACATCTTCGAGGCTGCACGGCGCCGATCCGAGCGCATCCGGCAGGTCGTGTACACGGGGTCGGCCGGTATGTTCGACGCAGCAGATGCCGATCCCGAGACGAGGCGCCTGGAGAACGACGCGACCGCGCATCCGATCAACCACTACGGCGTCTACAAGCAGGCCAACGAGGGCACGGCCCGCGTTTACTGGCTGGAGAACGGCCTCTCGAGCATCGGCCTGCGGCCCATGACCGTCTACGGCCCCGGTCGAGACCAGGGGCTCACGAGCTCACCGACCAAGGCGATCGTGGCTGCGGTTCTCGGGCGGCCGGCGACCATCGGCTTCAGCGGTCGGACGCTGTTCCAGTACGCGGACGACGTCGCCCGGACGCTGCTGATCGCGAGTCGCAGCACGCTGCGAGGCGCGGTCGCATTCAACATGGGCGGCAACCTCGTGGACCTGCGGGATTTCGTCGCCGAGATCGACGCGCACATCCCGGGCGCCGCCGGCCTGATCACGATCGAGGGCGCCCCCCTTCCGTTCCCTGACGAGATCTCGGACGACGCCCTGGCCGCCCTCGGCCCCGTCCCCATCACGCCGATTCGGACGGGCATCGGCCGCACGATCGAGCTGTTCACTCGCATGCGGGAGACGGGCACGCTCCTGCCCGAGCAACAGGGGCTGTAGGGGACGGGCCCGACCGACACCGCCCACGCCGAACGCCGGGCCGCCCGGCTTCGATCGGACCCTGCCGCGGCCCGGCGACTGGCGGCCGGCCTACAAGGGCGCGCGTCCGGGCTCGGGCAGAGCGTCGGCAGCAGGGCGCGAGCTCCCATCGGCGGCCTTGCCCGCCCGCACCACCCGGCGTGGCGGGGGCGCGGTCGAGGCCCGCCGGATCAGCATCGGCGCTGGCTCGGAGACCACGATGTCGGATGGCCGGCCGCCCGACAGCCGCTCGCTGAGGAGCTGGACAGCCTCCCGGCCGAGCTCGTACATCGGCATCTTGACGGTCGTGAGCGGTGGCCAGCAGCAATCGGCGAGCCAGGTGTCGTGGATAGCAACGATCGAGATCTGGTCCGGAACGGCGAGGCCGAGCTCGTGAACGGCAACGAGCGCGCCGATCGCCGCGACCACGTTGGCCACCACCACGGCCGTCGGCCGGCGGCCCGTGCCGGCGCACAGCTGGCGCATCGCGGCGTAGCCCGCCTGGTGGGTGTAGCCAGCGTGCAGCAGCCAGGTCGAGCGACGCCGCAACCCGGCCGCGTTGAGCGCCTGCAGGAAGCCCTGCGCCCGCATGCGCCCCGTGTAACTGTGCACGTCGCCGCCGATCAGGGCGATTCTTCGGTGGCCGAGCTCCAGGAGGTGCTCCGTGGCCAGCCGGGCGCCGCTGGCGTCGTCGAGGACGGCCGAGCCCCGGCTCGTCCCACGGGAGTTGACCACGACGAACGGGACCTTGTCGCGCATGATCTCGGTGAACTCGCGGACGTCGATCTCGTCGCTCCGCTGGACCAGGAAGCAATCGACGCGACCCTGCCCGACCAGCTCGCGGAG
>CAZKXK010000040.1:0-12715 GCA_964556585.1 uncultured Anaerolineaceae bacterium | reverse complement strand
CTGACCGGGTTCACCGCGCCGAAGCTCGTCTGGGTCCGGTACCACGAGCCGGACGTCTGGCGTCGGATCGCCCACGTGCTCCTGCCGAAGGACTACGTGCGCTTCCGGATGACCGGTGACTACGCCGTCGACAAGGCCGACGGCGCGGGGACCCTGCTCTTCGACCTCGCCGCGCGTGACTGGTCGGCCGAGGTCCTCGCCGCCCTGGCAATCGACCCCGTCTGGATGCCGCGGACGTGGGAGGGCCCGGAGATCACCGGGCACGTCTCGGCCGAGGCGGCGGAGCTGACCGGCCTCCGGCTGGAGACGCCGGTCGTCGCGGGAGGCGGCGACCAGGCCGCCAACGCGGTGGGCGTGGGCGTGGTCGATCCCGGCACGATGGCGCTGTCGCTCGGGACCTCGGGCGTCATCTTCGCCGCCACGGGCCGCCCGATCTTCGAGCCACACGGGCGGGTGCACGCCTTCTGCCATGCCGCTCCGGGCCGCTGGCACTTCATGTCGGTGATGCTCTCGGCGGCCGGCAGCCTGCGCTGGCTCCGTGACGCGGTGGCTCCCGACGTGTCGTTCGGCGACCTTGTCGCCCAGGCGTCCGAGATTCCCGCGGGGAGTGATGGGCTCCTGTTCCTGCCGTACCTCAGCGGGGAGCGCAGTCCGCACCCCGACCCGCTCGCGCGGGGCGCCTTCGTCGGTCTCACCCTCGGCCACGATCGGCGCCACATGACGCGAGCCGTGCTCGAGGGGGTCGCCTTCGGCCTTCGCGACGGCCTGGACCTGATGGTCGCGGCCGGCATGCCGGCGCCGGCCCGGATTCGCGCCTCCGGTGGAGGCACCGTGAGCTCGCTGTGGCGCCAGATCCTCGCCGATGTCCTCGACGCGGAGATCGCGATCGTCAACACGTCGGAGGGGGCCGCGTACGGTGCGGGCCTGCTCGCAGCGGTCGGCGCTGGCTGGTTCCCGACCGTCGGCGACGCCACGAGCGCGCTCGTCACGGCCACTCCCGTCGCGGCGCCCGGCCCGGTTGCCGCGGCCTACGCCGAGGCGCACTCGGTCTACCGCGACCTCTACCCGGCCCTCGCCCCTTCGTTCCACCGGATGTAGAGCCCGGATCCCGACCAGCCGAGTCACCGACCGGGGACGCTGGCATCGACCCGGGTCGGGCACGTGCTTCCGGCTGCCTCGAGCGGCTATCGAGGACCCCGGGCGGACGTCCGGGAGGCGTCCTGGCATGGGTCCGGGCGTGAGTGGGGCTGAGGTCGAGACCTGGTTCGGGAGACGCCCAGGCTTGTCCGCCGTCCATCGTCGTCGCTGCGACAATGCCGTTGGCCATCCTGTGCCGCGTGGAATGGCGATGAGATGTTCCTGCCACAGCGGCGCTGCCATCCGGGTCTTCCGGAGGATGGACGCAAAGAGGAGCGCGACATGATCCGTCGCTGGACGCTCATCGTCCTCGTCCCGCTCGTGCTGGCTGCCTGTGGCTCGAGCACCCCGACTCCCACGGGCAGCCCGGCCTCCTCACCGTCCCCGGCCTCCAGCCCGGTACCTCCTTCGGGCGCCCCCAGCAGTGGCGACCCGGCCACGATCGGCGCGGCCTTTGTCGCGGCGCTCTCGCGTGGAGACGACTCGGCGGCCGAGGGGATGGAGGACGCCACCATGCGAGCCGCCGCGCCTGCCGCCCAGCTCGGGCAGCTGTGGGCCCAGTTCGTTACCCAGTACGGTGCCTTCCGGGGCATCGGGACGGTGACGACGACGGCGCAGGCGCCGTACACGATCGCGGCCGTGCCGACCCAGTTCGCCAACAGCACGGTCACGCTGACGGTTGCGGTCTCGAGCGCGGGCCAGGTCAGTGGCCTCCACGTCGCCAAGGTCGCGCCGAGCGCCTCGTCGCCGGCCTCGTCGCCGGCTGCCTACGTGAACCAGGCGGCATTCACGGAAGCGTCGGTGACGGTCGGGTCGGCACCCTGGGCGCTGCCCGGGACGCTCTCGCTGCCGAAGGGGACCGGCCCCTTCCCCGCGGTCGTGCTGGTGCAAGGATCCGGGCCGAGCGACCGGGACGAGACGTTCGGGCCCAATAGGCCTTTCCGCGACCTCGCCTGGGGGCTCGCGTCGGCCGGTGTTGCCGTGCTGCGCTACGACAAGCGGACCCTCGTCTATGGGACCCAGATGGCGTCCGACACGAACATCACGGTGCGCGAGGAGACCATGGACGACGCGATCGCCGCGGTCGCCCTGCTGCGGCGAACGCCGGGAGTCGACCCGACGCGGGTGTACCTCGCCGGGCACAGCCTGGGGGCATACCTGGCGCCGCGGATCGCGGCCCAGGTGCCGGGCCAGCTGGCGGGCATCGCGATGCTCGAGGCGCCCAGCACACCGCTCGCGCAGCTGATCCTCGTCCAGGAGCAGTACCTGGTCTCACTCCAGGGCAGCCCAAGCCCGCAGGTCGAGCAGCAGCTGGCCGCCCTCGAGACGCAGGTGGCGCTGGCCGATTCGCCGGGCCTCTCGCCCTCGACGCCTGCCTCCGAGCTGCCCCTCGACACCCCGGCCTCCTACTGGCTCGACCTGCGCACCTACGACCCGCTGACGGTGGCCGCCGCCCTCCGTGTCCCGATGTTCTTCTCGCAGGGCGGGCGCGACTACCAGGTCCCGCCGTCCCAGCTGCCGCCCTGGCAGACCGCGCTGGCGGGACACGCCAACGTCGCCTTCAGGAGCTACGCGGCCATGGACCACCTGCTGCTCGACGGGAGCGGACCCGCCACGCCAGCCGAGTACAGCGTGCCGGGCCACGTCGACGCGCGGCTCGTGGCCGACCTGGCGGCGTGGATCACGGGCAGCTGAACCACCCTGACGACTGGTCCCGCGTCCTCTCGCGCACCCTGGCCGTCCTGACGCCGTCGGCCGGCCCGATGTGGACGGCTCAGGCCGCGGCCTCGTCCCTCACATCCTCGGCCGTCTCGACCACCCTGCGCGGCACGTTCGCGCTCGATGCCGGCAGCAGGAGCGAGAACGCAAGTCCCAGGCCCATGAACCCCGCGGCGACGACGCCGACCGTCCGGGCGGCCGCCACGAAGGCGTCCTCGATGGGCCCGATGGCGACCTGCGCGGCCGGCTCCGACCGCAGACCGACGAGCGACTGGCCGGCCGACTCCTCGATCGAGATGGCGATCGCCTGTTGCTGGGCGGACGGAAGCCCTGGGACCTGCGCCAGCCGGTCGTGCGTCCCGGTGTTCAGACCCACGAGGAGCACGGTGCCGAGGATCGCGCTGCCCAGCGCCGTCCCGACCTGGCGCATCGTGGAGTTGGTCGCCGATGCCAGCCCCGAGCGTTCCGGAGCGATGTCCGAGAGGATGACGTTGGCCAGCTGGGCCGTGCTGAATCCGACGCCCATGCCATACAGGAAGAACGGCCCTGCGAGGGTGAGCCCCGAGACGGTCTTCGATAGCAGGAGCGTCACGCCCAGGATCCCCACCATCTCGAGCAGCATCCCGACCTGGACGGTGCGCCGGGGCTCGAAGCGCCCCGCCAGCATGCCCGCGAGCGGCGCGGCCACGAACGACCCGGCCGCGAGGGTCAGGAACACGAGGCCCGTCTGGAAGGCGGTGTAGCCGATGACGGCCTGGAGGAAGAGGGGCAGCGCGAAGAGCAGCCCAAACTCGCCGAGCGAGACGATCGTGGCGGTCAGGTTCCCGAACCGGAACGTCGGCTCGCGCCAGAGGTCGAAGTCGAACAGGTAGAAGCTGCCGGCTCGCTTTCGCCGAAGCTCGACAGCCGCGAACGCGACGAGGCTGGCCAGGCCGGCCAGGACGGCCACGGGGATGATGGAGATCCCGCTGAGCGGCCACGTCACGCCGAGGAGCTCGAACGGACGACTCGGCGCAAGCCAGCCGTAGCGGTAACCCTCGATCAGCGCGAATACGATGGCACCCAGACCCAGCGTGATGAGGACGAACCCCGCCGGGTCGAAGCCGGAGCGGGCGCCCTCGTCGCGCGACTCGCGGATCCAGAGCAGCGAGCCCGCAATCACCACGAGCGCGATCGGCACATTGATGTAGAAGGCCCACCGCCAGCTCAGGTTCGTGGTCAGCCAGCCCCCAAGGAGCGGGCCGAGGGCGGCCATGCCGCCGATGACCGAGCCGTAGATCCCGAACGCGATCGCCCGATCCCGGCCCCGGAAGGTCGTGTTGAGGATGGACTGGGTCGCCGGCGCGATCGCGGCGCCACCGACCCCCTGGATCACGCGGGCACCGATGAGGGTCAGTCCGCTCGGGGCGAGGCCTGCAAGGGCGGACCCGATCGTGAAGATGCCCAGGCCCAGGAGGAAGAGCCGGCGGCGTCCGGCCACGTCGCCGAAGCGGCCGAAGCTGATGAGAAGCGCCGCGAAGACGAGCGGGTAGATCGAGACGATCCACTCGGCGGCCGAGCCGTCGAGCTTCAGGTCACGCACGATGCTCGGGACCGCGACGTTCACGATCGTCGCGTCGACGACGATCATCGAGAGCCCCAGGCTGAGCACCAGGAGGCCCAGCCAGCGGCCCCGGCCGGCCTCCGTCGCCTCGGCGGGCGCGACCTGCCCCTTCGCTGATCCGTTCACTTGGACACCTGTTCCGTTACGAAACTATTGCGTCCCGATCCTATCGCGTACACTGGGGGCATGTCAAACGCCGAGCGCGACGCTTCGGGACGTGTCAGCGACCAGGCCCTCGAGACCGGGAAGCTGATCGTCGAGCTCCTCCACAGCGGCTACGCGACGCGACGGGCCGGAGCCGCGGCGGGCCTGGGGTCATCGCACCCGCACGTGTCGCCGCACGCGATCCGGGCGGCGATCCACCTCTACCAGCACGGCGAGCTCACGGTCGGCCAGCTGGGCCGGGGTCTCGGCATCTCGCGCGGCTGGGCGAGCCGGGTGGTCGAGGAGCTCGAGCTCGCAGGTTACGTGGAGCGGGAGCGACAGCCCGACGACCGCCGGGTCGTCAGGATTCGCCTGCGGCCAGCCTCGCTGGGGGACGTCGAGCGTGCCTACCGGGGTCAGGCCGAGGCCATCGACGCCGCCCTCGCGCCGTTCGACGACGCCGAGCGCACCGTGATCCAGGACTTCCTCCGGCGCGTCGTCGTCGAGCTGCGATCCGCGGCCATCGCTGCCGGCGAGACGGCGGGCGCGGATCGCCCTGGATCCGGCGGCTGAGACCACCGGAGGCACTCGAGGCCCTACGGCAGTGTCAGGTCGGCCTCCACGACGTTGATCTCGGTCGCCGTCAGGTGCGAGCGACCGGTTTCCAACAGGGCGCTCTCGAGGGTCCGTTGTGGATCGGCCCCGTAGGTCCCTGGCGCATCCCCGGGGCTCGTCACGGCCCCTCGGTACACCTGGAAGGTCTGGTCAGGTTGGCCAAGCCGCCGGACGACGATCGAGAACCCGTGATACCCAAGGCCGCCCTGCGGGGCGGAGCCGATCGCCGCCGGCAGCGCGGCGAGCTGGCCGACGAGCGCCGCCACCTGCACATCGGACAGTGTCCAGGATGGATCCGGCCGTCCGGAGTAGAGCCCCAGGGTGACCGTCACTGACGGCAGCGGGTCGGCCGCGAGGGACGCCAGCGGGCCGTTCGGGTCGATGAGAGCCGCGACGTGGGTGACCGGGATCGTGACAACGGGCATCCCCGCCGCATAGGGAGCGACCTGGTATTGCCCGAACGTGATCTCGAGGCCGCCTGGCGTGATCGCCCACGCGGCGTAGTTGTCGGCAGTCGGTGCGGTGCCGGTGGCGAGCCACTGCGTGGTGAAGGAGTCGGTGAGCCAGCTCGCCAACGTCAGCGTGAGCTGCGCCCGTGCCTCAGCCGCCAGCGCGTCGAGGTACGCAATGCCTGGTCGGAACAGGTCGGCAAGCGCGAGCTGCCGCCCCGAGGCAGCGTCGAAGGTGAAGGTCGCGAGCACGTCGCTGCCGTGGGCGGCGCCCGACGGGTAGGAGTAGGAGTTCACGCGCAGGCTGATCAGGTCCGGCGAGTCGGAAGCCACGCTGTAGTCGACCTGGAGCGTGGACGGCTGGTTCGGGCCGGCCTGCGGGTCCTTGCCGATCCCCGACGTGAAGTCGCGCACCGCCGCCTCTGCCTTGTCGCGGAGGAGCGTGTTGATCGTGGCGGCGGCCGCCGGGTCGGTGGGAACGCCGACCTGTGGGTAGCGCACCTCGTAGGTGGCGCCCGTCGCAGTGACGACCCCGCGGAGCGTGTCAGCGGAGATGATCGGGGCCGTGCGGGGCGCAGGGCTCGGGCTCGGGGTCGCGGCGGGCGGAGTCGTCGTCGCAACCGAGGCTTGGCCGCCCACGCCGACCGGCCGCCCGGAGCCTCGAGCACCGACGGCGAGGACGACCACGGTGACGAGCACGACGGCCGCCGCACCGGCGAACCGGAGTCCCCGGAGGCTTCGGGCCATCCATGGAGCGGCCCGCCAGGCCGGCACCTGCCGAGTGACGCGGACCGACGCGAGGGCGCGCTGGGCGGCGGGCTCGGAGAGCGACGCAGGACCCCGCTTCAGCCAGGCGCGCAGCGTGGCGTCGAGCTCCTGGTCCGTGATGCCCGGGCGTTTCGGGGTCGTCATGCCAGTCTCTCCTCGGCCGCGAGCGGGCGAGCCTCGGCCTCGAGGGCTGCGCGCAGGGCTGCGGTCGCATGATGGAGCCGGGACTTCACAGTTCCGAGCGGGATGTTCAGGGTCTCCGCGATGTCCTCCTGCCGCAGGTCGCCCCAGTAGCGCAGGACGATGACCGCCCGCTGGTCGGGGGTCAGCCGGCGAAAGCCGCGCTCTAGCTCGTCGCGATCGGCGACGCGCCCGAATGCGCTCGAGTGGGAGAAAGCATCCGGCGAGACATCACGAACGCCGACACGCATTCGCCCCATGCGCCGGGCTTCGGCGGCGCAGGCGCGGACGAGGATCCGGTACAGCCAGGCCTCGAAGCGCTCCGGGTCGCGCAGCCCGGGCAGCTCGCGCCAAGCCGTCACGAGTGTCTGCTGGACGGCGTCCTCGGCGGCCGAGGGGTCACGCAGGATCCGGAACGCCAGCCCCACCAGCCGACCGCCGACGTCCCGCACGAGGACCTCGAACGCATCGGGATCGCCACGTTGTGCGCGCTCTACGACCGGGACCTGCACGACTCCTCGCTCTCATCTCCGCACACCAACGGGCCTGCCCTCTGTGGCCTCCGCGACGGAAGGGCGCAACACAACCTATGAGGGGCGCTCAGGGACGTTTCGTTCAATCCGGCCGCTGGCGGATCCATCATGGACATCCCCACCACCCCGCGCCGGTCCTCGTCAGCGGCCAGCCTCGGTCAGAGGGTCGGACCGCCGGCGCTCTGGTCGCGTTCGACGCTTGGCGCTCTGGTTGCGTTCGCCGCTTGTTGTCCGCGCACGCGAAGCCCTCGCGACGATCTCGAACTGGTGCGCTCGTGCAGTCGGTGCCTGGGACAGACGCGCCTGGCGTGACCGGCGTCACAGACCATTGGACGGCGGGAGGAGCCCCGATCGTCGAATGGCAGCGCAACCACGCTCCGGCTTGAATGCTCGCAATCACCCGACGGCAAGGCCAGGCCACGCACGAGGGGCGTCGGGAACGACAGTGAGCGGAGACACTTCACCATGGAGACCAACCAGCAACCGACCACACATCGGCGTCGACGCCGCAGGCTGGTCGGCCTCCTCTTCGTCGTCGGCGCGGCCGCGACGATCGGAGCGGCGTCGTTCTCGCTCGCCATCTTCACGAGCACCCAGGCCGTCGGGGCGAACGCGTTCACGACCGGCACGATCGTGCTCGGTGTCGCTCCGGCGACGGCGATCCTCACGTCCTCGACCATGATGCCGGGCGATTCCGTTCCGACCGGCGCCCCGGGCCAGGCCGTCACGGTCAGCAACCCGGGCACCGCGGCGCTCCGCTATGCGATCTCCGGCGTCTCCACCGATACCGACAACAAGCACCTCAACACCCAGCTTCTGATCACCGTCCGGCAGCCCGATGGCAACGCCGGGTCGAGCTGCGCGCTCATGACCGGTAACTCGCTCTTCAGCGCGGTCGTGCCGACGGCGGGCCTGAACATGGTCGGCGACCCGGCCCCGGGCGGGCAGGCCGGCGACCGGACGCTCGCCGCGGGCTCGAGCGAGACGCTCTGCTTCAAGGCATCCCTGCCGCTTGCCACGACCAACGCGTACCAGGGCGCTTCGTCGACGTACACGTTCACCTTCGCTGCCGAGCAGA
The DNA here is from genome assembly GCA_964556585.1 of uncultured Anaerolineaceae bacterium. Classification (GTDB taxonomy): domain Bacteria; phylum Chloroflexota; class Limnocylindria; order Limnocylindrales; family CSP1-4; genus CTSoil-043. The sequence continues at coordinate 4,489 of CAZKXK010000040.1, read as the reverse complement.
CGGCGAACAACCCCTAGCCGACGGCTGCACCGACGGCCGGCCCGGTCGCTCGAGGTCCCGCCCTGGCGGACCCGGGGGCCGGCCGGCCGTTCTGCCGGGGCTTGTCCCGAGGAGGCATCCGATGGGTATGCGCAGCGCACAAGGGATCACCCGGCGGCTGCTCGAGTCGCTGCTGCTGGCCCTGGTGGCCGGCACGCTGGCCCTCGTCGCGCTGGCCCATCTCGTGCCGGCGATGGGCCACCCCGTCTTCATCATCCGCAGCGGCTCGATGACGCCCGCGATCCCGGTGGGGGGAGCCGTCGTGCTCGACCTCCAGCCCGCTGACGATATCCGGGTCGGCGACGTCGTCACGCTGCGCCTGGACGACGGGGCGATCTTCACGCACCGCGTCACGCGGCTCGTGTCGGTGCAGGGGGTCGCCGACGTGGAGACGAAGGGGGACGCCAACCAAGGGGTCGACCCGACGCTCACCCCGCTCGATCACGTCATCGGGCGGGTCGCGCTGACGCTGCCGTTCGTGGGCTTCCTGCTGGCGGGCCTCGCCACGCCGGCCGGCTATGCCACCATCCTGCTCGCCTGTCTCACCCTGTTCGCGGCGCTGTGGCTGCTCGACGAGGATGAGGCCCTCGTCCCGACGCATGTCCCCTCCAGCGTCTCCGCTCCCAGCCGGCGCCGGCTCCGGTTCCTGCCATGGGCCAGGTAGGCGGGCGGCGGCTCTTCCGGGTCACCGTCCCCGTCCTGCTCGCCGCGCTCGTCGGCCTGTCCGTGGGGACGGGCGCGGGGATGAGCCTGGCCGTGCAGACCGCCGTGATCGGCGTCGGCGGCAACACGATGAGCACGGCCGCCAAGTTCGACATCGTTCCGCCCAACATCGCGGGCAGCGTGATCGCGAAGTCGACAGGAACGGGGCAGTACCTCTCGGGGTCGATCAAGCCGCGCGGCAGCTTCTTCGTCTACGCGAACGTCACGGACCCGGGGCCCGCCGCGAGCGGCGTCGCGGCGGTGACCGCCGACGTGAGCACGATCAAGGCCGGCGCGACCGCCGTCGCCCTCGTCGCGGGCAGCTACACCGTCACCGGCGCCTCGTTCAACTACCGGAGCGCGGCGCAGACCGCCGACAACAAGGCTGCTGGCTCCTACAGCTACAGCCTCCGCGCCGTGGATGTCGCCGGGAACGTGGCGACCACCTCCGCATCCGCGACGGTGGACTCGACCGCTCCGGCCGGCTCCGACATCCAGACCACGAACGGCGGCATAGCTGGTCAGCCGGACACCGGCGACACGATCGCCTACGGGTACACCGAGCAGCTCGACCCGGAGTCGGTTCTGGCCGGCTGGACGGGTGCCTCGACCGCGGTCATTGTCCGCTTCACCCTGTCGGGCAACAGCGTCACGATCTGGAACACGGCCAACACGGCCCAGCTCCCGCTGGGATCGGTGGCGTTGGGTGCGGCCTATGTCACGTCGGCCACAGCCACGTTCAATGCGACCATGGTGCAGAGCGGCGCGACCGTCACCGTCACGCTTGGCAGCCTGGCCAGCGGCACGGTCAAGACGAACAGCACGGCGAAGGCGATGACCTGGAAACCGAGCTCGACCGCCGCGGACGGGGCTGGCAACGGCTGCTCCACGGCGTCGAAGACGGAGAGCGGCCCGCTCGACGTCGACTTCTGAGCCGGTTCCTTGACAGCGCCGGACCGGGGAGCGTCACGTGCGTCGAGGCACCGCGGCGACGGGCGTCACGATGCGTCCGGACGGGGGCTCCAGGGGGCGAGGGTCACCGAGCCCGTTCGCGCGCGCCGTTGACACCGTACGCTTGTCGCCGGACGACCTCGAGCGATCCGAACGAATGGCGAAGTGCGACGGAGGTACGCAGCCGTGAGGGAGCGCCTGAAGCGTCTCGGCCGGCGACTCCGCTACGCCCTGACGCCGCGGCCGACACCAGACCGACGATTCGAAGTACGTCGGCGGCGAAGCATCCGGCTCTTCCTGACGTTCTTCCTGGCGATCGAGCTCGGGTTTGCCCTCGTTGGGGCGATGACAGGTGGTCCGGGCGCGCTCGCGTCCGATCGAGCGGTCGCAACGGTGGCCGGGCTCGCCTTCGCCGCCTCATCGGCACTCCTCCTCGTCGTGGTCCGGCGAGTCCGCTCGCTCGCCCTCCTCGAGCTCGTCGGCCTCCTCGCGGGCGTCGTCGCTCTGGCTCAATCCATGTTCGGCCAGCTCCACGACCTCGCGACGGCTGCCGCCGTGACCAGCTACGAGGCGATCGCGGTCGCCGTGGTGGCCTTCGCGCTCCCCTGGCGGCCGATCGCCCACTACGGATTCGTGGCCGCGGCAACCCTCTTCACGTTCGGCGGTCTGCTCGCCGTCCCCTCGGGCGCCGACCGGGCGGGACTTGCCGGTGCTGTTGCGTTCGCCTGGCTGATCGCGCTCGTCGGCAAGCCGCTCGCCTGGAACGCGCGCGTGCAGCTCCACCTGGAGGCCTCGCGCGTCCGACGGCTCCGTGGTGCACTCGAGCGATCGACGCACCGGGACCAGCTGACCGGCCTGGAAACGCGGGGGGCGCTCGATACGTACCTCGCCCACCTCGCGCATCGACGAGAGGGCCTGGTCGCCGTCGCGGTCATCGGGATCGATCAGTTCTCTTCCTTCGCGGATCGGTTCGGCCCTCCGGCCGCAGAACAGGCCGTCCGGGAGGTCGTGGCCGCGTTGCGCCGCGCGAGCCGTGACGTCGACCGCCTGTTCCTCTACTCGGCCGGCGAGTTCGTCATGGTCTTCGACCCCATCGACACGAGAGGTCCGGCCGCTGTCGCCCACCGGGTTCGAGCCGAGGTCGAGGCACTCGGCCTCCCGAATCCATCGTCGATCGGCGGATTGGTCACCGTTTGGGTGGAGACGGTGGATCTCGATCTGCCGGCAACGTCCGGGGACCTGGCGGCGGCCATCGCCCGCACCCGTCGACGGGTGCGTGGCCGGAGGCGCGCGTCCACCCCCGCCGCCCCCGGCCCAACCCAGGGCGAGCTGGCGGAGGAGCCTCCCACCGCTACGTCGGGGACTGCGCTCGCTCGGTGATGGTCACGAACGCGACCTGACCGAACGCCGTGTCGGTCGCGGCAAGGCGACCGGTCATCGGCACCTCGCTGCCGTCACGGCGGACCGCGCGGATCTCGAACCCGCCTGCCATCGGTCGCCGGGAGCGATCCGTCTCGAAGTACGCGGCCAACGCCCGGCGGTGCCGATCGCCCACGAATGAGGGAACGAGCTGGTCGATGATCCTGCCGACGAGATCTCCGACCGCCCAGCCGAAAAGGCGTTCGGCACGCGCGTTCGCGTAGACGATCAAGCCGGACGATTGCACCCCGATGATCGCGTGGGGGCTCGCGTCGAGGGCCTCGGTGCCCGATCGGCTCGCCGCCGAGCTGGGATCGATCCCGCGAGTCCATCGACCGGCCGCGACCCGGGCGAGGCGGGTGGCGTCGAGGACCTCGACTCGACCTTCGGCGGTCATGACAAGACCTTCGGCACGAAAGTCCCGGAGGGTTCGCGCGACGACCTCGCGAACTGTCCCGACGCAGTCGGCGAGCCGCTGCTGGGTCATGGTGATGACAGGAGCCACCGAGCTCGGCTCATCGGCCGCGAGTGCGACCAGGTGGTGGGCCACCCGCTCGCGCATCGTCCCGAAGGTGGTCAGCGCGAGCCCGACGTGCCCCTCGCGGACCAGCGCGGTCGTCGCCTCGGCGAACGCGTCCCTCGTCGAGCGGTCCTCGTGGGTGAGCCGAACGAAGCGGCCCGCCTGGAACTCCGCGACGACACAGTCCGAAAGGGCCCCCACGGCCAGGAGCCCGATGCCGAACAAGGCGCCGCTCCCGACGAGATCGCCCGGCCCCAGGTACCCGGTCGTGACCTGCCGGCCGTCGCCGGCGGCGAGGTATCGACGGGCCCGGCCCACGAGGAGCACCCCGACGCGCGGCTGATCGGTCGCGGCAAAGATCACCTCGGCGGCGCCGGCCCGGATGGTTCGCGCATCGTCAAGCAGGAGCCGCCGTGCGTCGGCCGGGATCCGTGCGAGGAACGCACGCCCCGATGCCGGACCTGCAGGATGGCTTTCCGCCACAGAAGCCCCTCTTCGCGTGCGAGTGCCGCACAGTTTGCCACGCCCGTGACATCGGAGGGATGGGGCTGCGTGGATGGGCGCTCAGGCGCTTCACGGCTCCCGAGTACGACCGCGTGCGGGACCCCCGCCCCGGGGCGCGCCGGCGCGCTCCCGGGGGAGACACCCAGAACCTGAGCGAGGGCCCCCGCCGAGACGGCGGGGGCCCTCGCCTCGCGCCCCAGCGGGGACGGGGCGGCAGGAGGTGCGGAACGTGCCTGAGCCGAGCCCACCCGAGTTGAGCTCAGATCGTCACGCGTGCGGACCTGCGCGGAGCGGCGCTCCAGGACGCGACTAGATGACGTGGACCAACCAGAGGATCACCAGCACGATCACGAT
>CAZKXK010000039.1:0-12805 GCA_964556585.1 uncultured Anaerolineaceae bacterium | reverse complement strand
CGATGGTGCCGCCAACGAAGACCCGCGAGCGCAGACGCATGCGGACCTCGCGGCGGGCGACGAGGATGATGGTCGGCAGGCGGCGCGTTCCGCCGAGACGAAAGGTCCGGGCGTTCATGCCGCTGCCTCCCCGAGGACGGCCCGGAAGATCTCGCCGAGGCTGGGCTCGACGCGCTCGAACGCGCGCACCGGTCCCGTGGCTAGCGCCGCCTGGAGCAGCGACTGGTCGTCGACGCCTGGATCCAGCTCGAACAGCCGCCGCGAGCCGTCGCGCTCCACGAGCCTGACGCCCGGCACGCCGGCTTCCCAATCGTCCGCCGCCCCGGGCACGTCCACCCGGCGGCGTTCGCGCCCTCCGGCGCGCAGCTCGTCGACCGTGCCCGAGGCCACCATCTTCCCGCGATCGATGATCCCGACCCGGTCACACACGCGCTCGACGAGCTCGAGCTCGTGGCTCGAGAAGATGACCGGGATGCCCGCAGCGGCCTGCTCGCGGAGCACGGCGCTCATGACATCGACGGCAACCGGATCGAGCCCGGCGAACGGCTCGTCGAGAACGAGCAGCTCGGGTCCGAAGACGAGCGCGGCGGCCAGCTGGACCCGCTGCTGGTTGCCGAGGCTGAGGGCCTGGAGGTCCGCGTCGCGCCGGTCGGCGAGCCCGAACCGGTCCAGCCAGCGGAGCGCGGCCTCCCGGGCTTCCTCGCCCGTCATGCCGTGCAGCTCGCCGAGGTAGGCGAGCTGCTCCGCCAGATGCATCTTCGGGTAGAGGCCGCGCTCCTCGGGCATGTAGCCGATCCTGCGCCGGGCCTCGAACGTCAGCGGGGTCCCGGCAAACGTGACCTCGCCGACATCGGCCGCCAGCACGCCGAGCACGATCCGCATCGTGGTCGTCTTGCCGGCGCCGTTCCGTCCGACGAAGCCGAACAGCTCACCGGCGCGGACCTCGAGGGTCAGGTCGTCGAGCGCGACAACATCGCCATAGCGCTTGGTGAGGCCCCGGACCGCGAGTGGTCCCATCCCGGCATCATCCTCCACGGCTGGGTCTTGCGCTCGCGGCCGTTCCTGTGCCACGGGCCTCGCGCCGGCCCCGTGCGCCAGCACCGCGTGCCCGTGATGGTTCATCCTGAGCGAGTCACGCCGGCCAGGCCCGTACCTTCATGATCACGGTCCGGCACCGCGGGCTTCTCGAGGTCGCAGGGAGAACCGCATGCCACACGCAGAACGAGTCGTCGACATCCTCGCTGGCCGCCCGCCGGTCGGCGCGCGCGCCACGGCCCAGGGCTGGATCCGGACGCGCCGCGACTCGAAGGCCGGGCTCTCATTCCTGGCGCTTCACGACGGGTCCTGCTTCGACGCGCTCCAGGTCGTGGCCCCGGAAACGCTCGGGAACTATCACGACGAGGTGCTCCACCTGACCGCCGGCTGCGCCGTCACGGTCACGGGCACGGTGGCCGCCTCGCAGGGCGCGGGTCAGACCGTCGAGCTCCTCGCCGACTCGGTCGTCGTGGTCGGCTGGGTGGACGATCCGGACACGTACCCGATCTCACCGAAGCGCCACAGCTTCGAGTACCTGCGCGAGGTGGCCCACCTGCGCGCGCGGACGAACTCGTTCGGGGCCGTTGCCCGGGTCCGGCACTGCCTCGCCATGGCGATCCACCGCTACTTCGACGAGCACGGCTTCTACTGGATCCACACGCCGATCCTGACGGCCAGCGATGCCGAGGGGGCGGGCGAGCTGTTCCGTGTCTCGACGCTCGACCTGGCCAACCTCCCGCGCACGCCCGAGGGCGGGGTGGACTACACGCAGGACTTCTTCGGCAAGCCGGCCTACCTGACCGTCTCCGGCCAGCTCAACGTCGAGACGTACTGCCTGGCGCTGTCGCGCGTGTACACGTTCGGACCGACCTTCCGGGCGGAGAACTCGAACACCAGCCGGCATCTGTCCGAGTTCTGGATGGTCGAACCGGAGATCGCGTTCGCCGACATCTCCGACAACGCCGACCTGGCCGAGGACCTGCTCCGCTCCAGCTTCCGGGCGGTCCTGGACGAGCGAGCCGACGACATGGCGTTCTTCGCCGAACGGGTCGACAAGGAGGCGGTCCGCCGGCTCGAGGACTTCGTCACGTCGAGCTTCGCGCGGATGGAGTACACGGAGGCCATCGAGGTCCTGCAGCGATCCGGCCGGGCGTTCGAGTTCCCGGTGACGTGGGGGGTCGCGCTGCAGGCGGAGCACGAGCGATACCTCTGCGAGGAGTACGCGAAACGGCCGGTCGTGGTGGTCAACTACCCGAAGGAGATCAAGGCCTTCTACATGCGCCTGAACGACGACGAGCGCACCGTCGCGGCGATGGACGTGCTCGCGCCCGGCATCGGCGAGATCGTCGGCGGCAGCCAGCGCGAGGAGCGCCTGGACGTGCTGGATGCACGCATCCGGGAGTCGGGGCTCGATCCCGCCGCGTACTGGTGGTATCGCGACCTGCGCCGGTATGGCACCGTCCCGCACGCCGGGTTCGGGCTGGGGTTCGACCGGTCCGTGGCCTACGCCACGGGCATGGCGAACATCCGGGATGTCATCCCCTTCCCGCGGACACCCGGCAGCGCTGACTTCTAGGACGGTCGCCGACCCCTCGCCCGGTCGCCTACTCCCAGCGGAACGTCCGCGCCGCGATCGTCAGGCAGACGACCAGCCATCCGGTCAGGATCGCCAGGTCGATGCCGAGCGGCGCCACCTGCGTCCCGTTCACCATGACCTGCCGCATCGCGTCGCCCAGGTAGGTGAGCGGCAGGAACCGGGCGACGGTCTGCAGGAAGCCGGGCAGGAAGTCGAACGAGAAGAAGATCCCCGACAGGAACATCATCGGGAGCTGCACGATCTGCACGACGCCCGTCGCCTGCTCCTCCGTCTTGAGGAACGAGGCGAGCATGAACCCGATCGCCAGGAACGAGGCCGCCCCGAGGAGCACGACGCCCGCCGCTTCCAGGAGGTTGCCGACGATCTGGACGTCGAAGAAGACGTACCCGATGCCAAGGATCAGCACGGCATCCACGACGGCCACCATCAGGCGGAGCAGCACGTTGCTGCCGACCAGCTTCCAGCGGGCGAGCGGCGTGGCACCCAGCCGCTTGAGGATCCCCTTCTCGCGCTGCTGCACGAGGGGGATGGCGGCGAAGACGCCGAGCTGCATGAGAGCCATCGCCAGGATGCTGGGGACGAGGTAGGCGACCGAGCTGATGTTCGTCGACTGGAGCGTCAGCTGGCTCACGGTCAGGATGGCCGAGCCGCCCTGGGCGGCCAGGTTGAAGCCGTTCGCGACCTGGGAGACGACGCCCTGGACGACCTGGGTCGTCTGGTTCTGCGACGGATCCCCGTAGAGCTGGATCGCGACCGATGCCGTGGTGCCGGACTTCGCCTGGGCCAGCGCCCCCTGGAGCCCCTTCGGGATGACGATCACGGCCGACACGTCGCCGTGCTGCATGGCCGCCTTCTCGGCCTCGAGCGAGCCGTCCTGGAGCGTCAGCAGCGGCACGCTCGCGAAGGCCTGTCGGAGGCCGACGGAGGCCGGCGTGCCGTCCTGGTCGACATAGCCGACCGAGATCTTCGTATCCCCGCTCCCCCCGAAGATCCAGCCGAACAGGAAGACGAACATGATCGGGAAGAAGATCGTCCAGAAGAGGGCCGCCCGGTCGCGCATCAGGCTCTTGACGTTGGCCACGGTGAGACGGAGCAGGGTGTTCATCGTCGGGCTCCTAGTCGCGCAGCGCTCGACCGGTCAGGTCGAGGAAGACGTCCTCCAGCGTGGCCTGGCGGATGCCCAGGTTGTGCGGCTCCACGCCCAGCCCGTCGGTCGTGGCCAGGAGCGCCGCGATCGTCCCGGGAACGTCACTCGAGTAGAGGACCGTCTGGCCGTCCTCCTGGGCCGACCGGGTCACGCCGCCGAGCCTGGCAAGCTGGTCCGCGGGCAGCCGCGGGTTCGAGTCGAAGAAGACCGCCCGCTCCTTGAAGCGCCGGCCGATCAGCTCGGACACGCCGCCCATCTCCAGGATGTGGCCGTGGTCCATGATCGCCACCCGGCTGCAGAGCTCGGTGGCCTCGTCCATGTAGTGCGTGGTCAGCATCACCGACTTGCCCCGCTCCTGGAGGCCCCGGATCAGGTCCCACAGCGACCGCCGCGCCTGCGGATCCAGGCCAGTCGTGGGCTCGTCGAGGAAGACCAGCTCGGGATCGTTGACCAGCGCGAGGGCGATGGACAGGCGCTGCTGCTGGCCGCCGGAGAGGTTCATCGACCAGGCCTTGGCCCGCTCCCCGAGGTCCACCGCGTCGATCAGCTGCTTCGTGGGCACGCGATGGCTGAAGAAGCTGCCGAAAAGGTCCAGGAGCTCGGTCACCGTGAGGCGCGGATAGAGCGAGACGCTCTGGAGCTGGACGCCGATCCGCTCCTTGATCGACTGCGGGTGGCGGCGGACGTCCAGGCCCAGGACCTCGACGGTGCCGGAATCGGGCGGGCGCAGACCCTCCAGGACCTCGATCGTGGTCGTCTTGCCGGCGCCGTTCGGGCCGAGCATCCCGAAGACCTCGCCGCGCTCGACCTGGAAGCTGACCCCGTCGACGGCCTTGACGTCGCCGTAGTGCTTCTTCAGGTCGGCGACACGAATGACCGGCGCGCCGCTCTGCGTCATTGCACTCCTCGTCTGCCTGCCCGGCCCTGCCCGGATGCCGTCATCGGTTCGCTCGCCACGCCTGGAACGTCGGCCAGCCCCACGGCACGGACGCTGCGGCGATGACCAGGCCGACGACGAACATCGTCGGGTGCAGGAAGCTCAGCTCCTTGATGATCGCGAGCTCGACGACGATCCAGATCATCTGGGCGCAACCGATCGCGAAGGCGAGGAACGGCGCAAGCCTGGAGCGTCGAACCCCCAGCGCCACGACGACGAACGAACCGACGCCGAACAGGCCGCCGAGGACCAGTCCCGGGACCAGGAAGTCGGCGAATGGGCTTCCCGCGAGAAGCGCGACGTCGAACTGCATCACGCTCCCATCGGGCTGGGACACCAGCGCGAACCCGCCGGCGAGCGCGCCGAGCCCGAGCAGCACGAGGAACGCGATCGCCGTCTTGCCGGCGGCCTGGAGCTCGGGCCGCGGGATCTCGGCCGTGGCTCGTCGCGCGTAGGTTCCAGATGTCATCGATCACCGTCCCCGGTTGGCTGGTTGCGGACGCCCAGTGCGGATGATCGGGGCGGGTCGAGCGCGGACAAAGAGCCCGTCGGCCTCTGGCGTCCGTCCGAACGGCCCACCCGCTCATGGGCGCCGCGCCGGCAGGCCGGGCGTCGCGGGCCACCGCGCCACTCCTGTCAGCCTGCGTTCCGGAGTACCGATCCGGGAGTCGGAGCGCGCCCGCGCTCCGAGCCACCCGGACCCGGCAGTCTAGGCGGGAGGCCCCGCCGGCACAGCGCCGATCTGCTGCATCAGGGCGAGGGCGTCCATGACACCCCAGTGCTCGTGCACCCGGCCATCGTCGCCGAAGAGGAACATGTCCATGAGCTGAACGTCCACGCGCTTCCCCGTGGCCGGCATGCCCATGAACGCACCCTGGTTGGTCCCCGTGTACCGCACGCGCGCGACCACCTTGTTGCCGCTCGCGATGACGTCGTCCGCGACCATCCGCATATCCGGGAACGCTGCGCGCTGCATCCGGAAGAAGTCCTTGACGCCAGCCTTGGTTGGCGCGAGGCCCGGCGTCACCTCGTGCTCGACGAAGTCGTCTGCCAGGTTCTCGCTGAACCCATCGATGTCTCCGGCGCTGATCAGCTCGTACATGCGTCGCGCCGTGGCCGCGTGATCCATCGGTTGCCCCCCTATGGTCGTGGAGCGCGAGCGTACAACAGGCGTGGCAATCACGACGCCGGGGGATGCCCCGTCAGGGGAGCCGCCGGGCGGGACGCGGGGACCTCACGGGGACCGGCGCCTTGGCGATCGGTCGCCCGCGTCAGTCGGTTTCGTGGACGACGAGGACGGGGATCGGACTGTGCGCCGCCACGTGCGCGGACACGGAACCGAGGAACGTTCTCCCGAGACGGCCCAGGCCGCGGGTGCCCATGACGAGAAGGTCGAAGCGTCCCGAAGCGGTCGCGTCGTGGATGGCCTGCCCCGGCCGGTCACCCCCGATCGCTTCCAGCTCCGGCGCCGGTCCGCCGTCGGCCATGATCGCCGCCGCCTCCGTCTCGAGCAGGGAGCGGGCCGTTCCGAGGGACTGCTCGAGATCAAGGGAGTAGTTCGGCTCGCCCTCGAAACCCCGAGGCGGCTGGTAGACGGCGAGCAGCGTCAGATTCGCCCCAAGCTCACGGGCGAGCTCCGCCGCCGTGAGCGCGGCTCGCCGCGAGTGAACGCTCCCGTCCGTGGCAACGAGGATCCGCTTGAACATCACTCACCCCCTCGGTCCCGCAGCGTCGTCGGGCCTGGCGCACGACCAGGCTCCTGCCTCCCGCTCCACTCGTGAGTATCGTCCCCGGCGCGCGCCGGGGCCAGCGCCGAATCGCCCGGGCAGCGGGAGCGTCCGCCTTACGAGCGGCCCTCGTACGCGTCCCGGAGCATCGCGACGTCGAGCTTCTCCATCCGGAGCATCGCCTCCATCGCCCGGGCGGCACCCGCCGCGTCCGGACCGCCGAGGTAGGCACCCATCTCGCGTGGGACCACCTGCCACGACAGGCCGAACCGGTCCTTCAGCCAGCCGCACTGGCCAGGCTCGCCGCCCCCCTCCATGAGCGCCTCCCAGTAGCGGTCCACCTCGGCCTGGTCCGCGCAGTCGATCTGGAACGAGACGGCTTCCGTGAACGGGAACTGGGGTCCGCCGTTGATGCCGACGAACTGCTCTCCGGCCAGCGTGAACGAAACGAGCAGCACCTCGCCCGCCTCGGTGCTCGGATTGTCGGACGGCGACCGGGAGACGGCGTCGATGCGGCTGTCGGGGAAGATCGACGAGTAGAAGGTCGCGGCTTCCTCGGCCCGCCCGTCGAACCACAGGCTGGGCGTGATCTTCGGCATGCTCCCCCCTCCAGGCAGATCAAGACGCGTGCCTACGCGAGGCTACAGGATGGAGTGTGACGGCGCGCTCGCTCGCTGACCGCCCGCGGACGCCCTCGGCGAGGATCGTCCGGGCGGGCTACTCGCCCATCACCGTGAAATGGACGCTCCGGTCGCGCTCGCGGACCCCGTCGAAGTCGACGAAGTAGACCCGCCCGAACTCGCAGAGCTCCAGGCGCCCGTCGACGATCGGGATCGTCTCCGATCGGCCGACCAGGCCGGACCGGATGTGGGCATCCGTGTTCAGGCTCCAGACCGCTTCTTCTCCGAGATCGTCCACCGCGTGCTGGATGTGCGCCGTGCCCGGATGCAGGTACTGGCCTTCGTGCCGGCAGGTTGGCACGACCGCCTCCAGGCGGTCGACCATGTCCTGGAGGAGGTACTCGGTTCCGTCGTACAGCCGGTCGTGCGACGCCTCCTGGATGATCACGCTGCAGGTCGTGTGCTTCGAGTAGACGGTCAACGTGCCCATCCGGACCCCCGATCGGGCGACCGCCGCCTCGGCCGCCCCCGTCACGTCATGGAACATCGGCTTGTGCAGGTGGCTATGGACTTCGACGGTCTCGTGGTGGACGGTCATCCAGTCGTTCCTCTGTTGTTCTGCATCACGGGCGGGCGAGCACGCAGCTCCTCCCAGCTCCGCTTCATGGCCGTGAGCATCGCGCGCATGAGCGCGACGGGGTCGGCGGCCTTCAGCACCCCGCTCGACGATCCGGTTCCCCCGACGCCCAGCCCGATCATCTTCTCCACGTCGTCCGGCGTCTGGACCCCGGCTCCGCACATGACGATGATGCCCGGATCGATCCGGCCGACCAGCTCGACCGATCGCTCGACGAACCCGCGCATCTCGGTCGCCGCCGAGCGGCTCGTCGCGATCAGCTCCGGCGGCTCGGCGAGGACGATGTCGGGACCCAGCTGGGCGACCGCGGCCGCTTCCTCGGGCGAGTCCGCGCAGACCAGCGTGGCGAGGCCGACCTCGCGCGCGCGCACGATCGCCCGGTTGATGTCACCGAGCGTCATCCGCCGTTCCGAGTGATTGAGCAGCGTGCCGACCGCGCCCGCCTCCCTGAGCGCCTCGGGCAGCACGCTCCCGACGCCCCGGCCGACGGCGACGGGGTCCATGTGCTGGGCGAAGACGAGAAGGCGCTCGGTCGCCCGGGCAACGGCCGGGATGTCGACCGCCTGCGGGTCGAAGATGACGCTGACGTCGAGCTCCCGGCTCAGGCGATCCGCGGCCTGGGCCAGGCGCACGGCGTCCGCGCCGTACAGGTACCCCTTGAGACCGATCTCGAAGACCGGCGCGCGGACTCGCCTCCCGCCATCCATCCTCAGACGACGACCGCTTCGATGCCCAGCATGCGGGCGAGGTGGAGGAGCTGGGCCGTCCAGCGCCCCCGGGCCGCACCCATGTGGTGCGTCGCGCCGGCGCGCAGCCAGGCGTCGCACCAGTCGGCGATGGGGAGCGTGTCGTGCCTGAACAGCGTCTGGGGCGCGGAGATGGGTCGCGGCGGGAACGGCAGGAGCTGCCCCTCGGAGATGACGAACCGCCATTTCCCGTCGCCCACGAGCACGAGGGCGAGGTTGGTGATCGGTCCCGGCTCATAGGCGAACTCGAAGCTGGCCCCGAAACCGTGGACGCCGCTGTAGTAGATGGAGTGCTTGACTTTGACCGCGCCGGGCGTGCCCAGGGCAGGGTTTCCGTGGCCGTCGTGGGAGAACATCACCGCCTCGTTCTCGAAGTCGATGACGTAGTTCTCCAGGGTCGTGGCCTGGCCCGCGAGCTCCTGCATGATCAGCTGGGCCACCGCGGTCGTGACGTCGCCCTCCGGCGAGGCCGGGATGCCGATCTCGCAGAGGCGCCCCGTCCCGTACGAGGGGATGATCCCGACCCGGGGATCGCTCAGCCAGACCTGGTCGAACGCGGTGAACGCGTCGAAGCGGTGCTCTTTGGCGACCGACTCGAGCGCGAGCGCGAGGCGGACCGAGCGCTCGAAGAGGGCGGGCTCCATCTCCACCGTGTAGCGGGCCCGCTCGGTGGCGACCGTCGCGGCCACGTCCGCCTGCGCGATCTCACCGAAGCGGACCGCGACCTTCTCCGGCTCGAGCGGCCAGACCACCGGGCCGATCTGCTGGCGCAGCGACAGGCCGTCGAACATGAGGTCCGTCATGCCTTCGAACGGGTGGCCCACCAGCGCGATTCGTGCCTCCCGCAGGCGGCGCCGGATCGCCGCCGCCGCGATGACCTCGCCGACGCGCCGGCGCCCGTCCGGATCGTCGAAGCGGGACGTCACGAGCGCGAACTCCCGCTTGGTCCGGACGAGCACGGCGGTGAGCTCGGGCATGCCCGCCATGCCGCTGTTGAGCATGACCACGTCGAAGCCGTCGGCCTCGCCGAGCCGCGAGATCTTCTGGGTGTTCCAGACGAGCACGGGCGCCGTCGTGTCGAGCAGGCAGCGCGCCGGAACGAGGCCCTTCGTGTAGGCGAGCTCGAGCGCCACGATGATGTCGACGTCCTCGGCGTTGAAGAGGCGGGCGGCAGCGGCGGCCTGCTCCTCCTCCTCGACCAGCCCCGCGTGGACGACGTCGCCGTAGGCGGCGAGCGCGTCGGCGATCTCCCGGGCGGCCGCGGTGGCGGCGGGCCGCATGTGGGCTGTCTTGTTGTAGTCGTCCTCGAGCAGCGCCATCACGAGGACGCCGATCTTCGCCTTCACCGCCACGGTCTCCCTCCTGCGAGATGCATCGTTGGTTCTCCCGGGTCAGCTGCCGGCCGGTCGGCCGCCCGTCGCGAAGAGCGGCCGGAGCGTGTCGAAGAGCCGAACATAGCGGCCATACGCCTCGTCATAGGCGGCTCTCGCCGCCGGATCCGGCTGATAGCGATCCTTGATCGTCACCATCGCGGTGGAGGCGGCCGCAAGGTCCGGGAAGACCCCGGCCGCCACGCCCGCGATCATCGCATCACCACGCACCGCCGCGTCTCCGCCCTCCAGGGTGACCACCGGCAGCCCGCAGGCGTCGGCCTTGATCTGGTTCCACAGCGTGCTGCGGGAGCCGCCGCCGTGGGAACGAATCTCGAACGCCTGGGCACCGGCTCCGGTGAGCAGCTCCAGGTTCCGGCGGAGCATGAATGCCACGGCTTCCAGCACCGCTCGCACGAAGTGCGGCTTGCCGTGGTGGAGGGTAAACCCGAAGAAGACACCGCTCGCCTGCGGCTCGTACTCGGGGCTGAACGCGCCCATGAGGTGAGGCAGCATGATCAGTCCCTCGGCGCCGGGCGGGACGCCGGCGGCCAGCGCCGTCAGCCTGTCATACGCGCTGCCCCCGGCGACGTCGCGGGCCGCCTGGGCGATCTCCTCGGCTCCGAACTGGTCACGGAACCAGGTCAGCGCCATCCCGCCGGTCGGGCAGACCGGGCAGTAGAGGTAGCGGTCCGGGGCCGAGTGGACGTAGACGGGCGTCTGGCGGGTGGGGTCGCCGCCGGGTCGATCGATCGACGCCTGGAGGGTCAGCGCGCCACCCGTGCTTTCGGATACCACCCCGCTCCCGATGTTCCCGACGCCGACCGCGCCGGCGCCCTGGTCCATGCCCCCGGCGACCACCCGCACCCGGCGCGGCAGCCCCAGCTCGCGCGCGGCCGCCGCCGAGAGGCTGCCCACGACCGCCCCGGGCCTGACGATCTCGGGAAGGCGATCCGGTCCGATGCCCACCGCCTCCAGCATGGCATCCCACCAGGCGTCGCCGCGGATGTCGTAGAGGAGCGACGTGGACTGCACGCCGCCCTCCGTGACGAAGCGCCCCGAGAGCCGGTGGAGGAGGAGATCCTCGACGAGCAGGAAGCGCCGGGTCCGCGCGAACAGGCCCGGCTCGTGGCGCCGCCACCAGAGCAGCTTGCAGGCGGTCCAGGTCGGCGTGACCGCCGGGACTCCGGTGCGGTCGTAGACCGCCGCGTCGCCGAACCGCTCGGCCAGCTCGCGGGCCTCGGCCAGCGCCCGGTTGTCCAGCCAGGTGATCGCGGGACCCAGCGGCCGGCCGTTCGCGTCGACCGGCACCACGGTCTCGCCCTGGCTGGACACGGCGATCGCGACGACGCGAGCCGGGTCGACGCCGGTGCTCCCGAGGACCCGTCTGACCGCGACGGTGGTCGCGTCCCAGTACGTCGCGGCGTCGATCTCCGCCCGGTCGGGCGCCGGGTGATCGATCCGATACTCCTGCACGGCGCCTGCCAGCTGCCGCCCGGACGGGTCGAAGACGCCGGCCTTGACGGAGGTCGTCCCGATGTCGAGGCCGATGAGGAGGGACATCGCCGGGCCGCGAGCGAGGTTCAGTCCAGACCGTGCTTCGCGGCGGCCGCGGCAGGCTCGGCGCCGTTCTTGACCACCTCCTGGAGCGCCTCCAGGAAGCGCTCCGGGCTGCGGGCCCCGATGACGTTGCGGCCGAAGACCACGCCCCGGGCGCCGTCGCGGATCGCGGTCGCCGCCAGCTCGAGCGCGTCGACCTCTCTCGGGAGCTTCTTCGACCCGAGCGCAAGGATGGGCACGGGCGTGGAACGGACGATCTCCGCGAAGCGCTCCCCCGTGTGGAAGGTCTTGACCAGGTCGGCTCCGAGCTCGGCGACGATCCGGCAGCCGATCGAGATCTGCTCGTGGCGCTCCTCGGGGGCAAGATCCTCGTGGCCCGCGGGGTAGACCTCGCCGACGATCGGGACGCCGACCTCCCGCTTCTCGGCCACGCAGCGGGCGACCTGGGCGACGTTCTCCGCGTCGACCAGCTCCGAGCCCGTCTTGATGGACATCCCGACGAGCACGATGTCGGCGCCGAGGGCCACCGCCTGGGCGGCCGAGATCATCGGCACGCTCCGACTTTCGCGGTACCCCCACTGGGTCGCGTACTGGGTGCCCCAGTTGAGACGCACCATGAGCGCCGGGGCGCCGCGGTGCTCGAAGACCGACCGAAGATGAGGGACCATGCCCGGGCTCAGGAGAATCGCGTCCGCCCCACGCAGCCGATCGACGACCGGCGCGAGGTTCTCGAATCCGGGACGCGGTCCGTTGTAGAGGCCGCCGGCGATCGCCACGACGACCACGTTCTGCCCGCCGTCGAAGAGCCGCTGGAGCCTGATCGACTCGCCCGTCGACACCGTTGACCCTCCTTGGCCGGCCGGCGGCGCCAGGCGCTCCGGCGACGCACGCGGCGGCCCGCGGACGCGGACCTGCCGTCGGAAATCTATCATGCGCAAGCCGTTCGTCAACCGATGATGTGCCACTTGATGCACATATCATGTAGATTCAGTGCGCGCGTGGGTCGTCTCGAGATCAGATGCGCCCGGCGGGAGGTCCGAGCCAATGTTCGGATTGACGTTCGTTTCGCGCGGGGATATAACGCCCCCAGCGCGTCACGGCTCCGACGGACCGTCGGGTCGGCCGCGATGCGGGCGTTGGTGCGAGGGGCCAGCTCCGATCGAGTTGATCGGGCGACCGGGCCATCCGAGGAGGAGACGAATGGTTCATCGAAAGATCGCCGCGGTGTTCGCCGTGGCGGCCATCCTTGCCGTGAGCGCCTGCAGCAGCGGCGCGACGACGGCTCCGGCCGCCAGTGCGGCGGCTTCGGCTGGCGCCTCGGCAGCGGCCTCGATGGCCCCGTCGGCGGCGGCCGCCTCGCCATCGACGGCGGCGCCCGTCACGCTCACGCTCTGGCACAACTACGGCACCGAGGCAAACGCCGACGTGA
>CAZKXK010000038.1:0-12813 GCA_964556585.1 uncultured Anaerolineaceae bacterium | reverse complement strand
GCATCCGCGCCGAAGAGCTGTAGAGCAGCCTCGCCTCGGAGGCGGCACCAGGCTGGCGGCCGGCGATCGCGTCGAGATCGACGCGGATCCCTGTCCCCGCGTCACCGGCGGCCTCGGCGACACCGCCGTTGATGCCGCCCGCTCCGAGCGCGGTCAGGCCGGTCGCGAGGCCCAACCCGACGACCTCCAGCGTCGCGTCGACGAGGCCCGCGTCGCTGGATCGGTCGCGAGCGTTCCCCGCCTGACCATCGGCGCGCTCGCGACCGCCGGCCATCGCGGGGCCGGGTCGCGGCGCCTCGCCGGCGTCGTCCCCGCCAGTCCCGCCGCTCCCGCCGCACAGGATCACGAGATCCCCAGGCTTCGGCGCGGGGACCGGCACGATCGCGGCCTCGCGGACGAGCCCGATCGCCAGGACGTTGACGAGCGGATCCTCAGCGTGAGTCGGATCACAGCGCAGCTCGCCGCCGGCCCACGGGACGTCCGCGGAGCGAGCGAGCTCGCTGATGGCGCGGACGCCCGCCTTGACGAAGGCCCGCGTCCGCGGGTCGGCCGGGTCGCCGACGCGGAGCGCACCGAGAACGGCGATCGGGCGGGCACCAATGGCGAGGAGGCCGGCCAGGGCCGCGCCGACGCCGCTCTCCGCGCCGATGCCGCTCGCCGCGTCGGTGCCCGACCCCGGGGCGGGGCGGCGGGTGTCCGGCCCGAAGGTCAGCACGGCCGTCCAGCCGTCGCCGATCCGGATCACGCCGGCGTTCCCGTGGCGTGCTCCGACGAGAGCGCCGCCGGCCGGCAGCGTCCCGAGGAGCATCCGGCTGCTCTTGCGCGAGCGCTCCTCGCTCCAGGCGGCATCGAACAGCGCACGCTCGAGATCGTTGGGGCCGCGGCCGAGCGCCGCCTCGATCGCGGCCAGCTCGCCGTCACCCAGGCCGTCCGCGTGGAGCGGCGGCAGGCCGGCCCGCGTTGCGTGATCGTTCATCGCCCGGGATCGTCCGGGACTGCGCGCGGGCCGCGCCGGCCGAGGCCTATGCTCATCCGCCGCGCCCCCCGCGGGCGGCCGACAACGCCCCCAGCTCGCCGATCGAATACTGCTCGGTCAGTGGGTCGCAGAGGAGCTCCCGGGCGAGCCGGTCCACGCTGGCATGGGCCGCTGCCGCGTCCGGCGCGTCCACGGCCAGCTCCACCCGCCGCCCCAGCCGCACCTGCGAGATCCCGGTGAGCCCGTGTCGCGGGAGGCGGTGTTCCAGGGCGTGGCCCCGCGAATCGGGACTGTCATCGCGCGGGAGGATGTTGACCGCGAAGCGGAACCGGCGCGCCAGGACCTCGCCGCTCATCGTGCGGCCCGCGCGTCAAGTGCGTCGAGGCGGGCGATGATCGCGGGCACGTGGGCGAGCAACGCCGCGTCGTCGAAGCAGGCGTCCAGATGTGCCAAGGTCAGGCACTGCGCGACGGCCGGGTCCGTGGCGAGCAGGTCACGGAGCGGGCGGCGCTCGTCGGCGGCCCGGAGCGCGCATCGCTGCACGATCGCATACGCCTCCTCCCGCGACAGGCCACCCTCCTCGACCAGCGCCACGAGGACGCGGGACGACGCGTGAAGGCCGAGCCCGCGCTCGATGTTCTCGCGCATCCGCTCCGGCCGAACCACCAGGCCCTCCACGAGCGCGGTCATCTTCGCCAGCATGTAGTCGAGGAGGATCGTGGCGTCGGGGAGGATGACCCGCTCGGCGCTGCTGTGGCTGATGTCGCGCTCGTGCCAGAGTGGCTGGTTCTCCAGCGCAGCGCCTGCATAGCCTCGGAGGAGCCGCGCGAGTCCCGCGATCCGCTCGCTCACGATCGGGTTGCGCTTGTGTGGCATCGCGGAGCTGCCCTTCTGGCCTGGCCGGAACGGCTCCGTCAGCTCCCCGATCTCGGTGTGCTGGAGGTTTCGGACCTCGGTCGCGAAGCGTTCCAGGGACCCGCCCGTGATCGCGATCGCGGCCACGACCGCGGCGTGGCGGTCGCGCTGGACGATCTGGGTGCTCACTGGGTCCGCCTCCAGCGCCAGGTCGGCGAGGACCTCCGCCTCGAGATCCGGGTCGAGCTGGCTGTACGTGCCCACCGGACCGGAGATCTTCCCGGTCGCGGCGTCGTCGAAGGCCCGGGCGAGGCGTGCGCGGTCGCGGGCAATCTCGAACGCCCAGCCCGCCAGCTTGAGCCCGAGCGTGGTGGGTTCGGCGTGGACGGAGTGGGTCCGGCCCATCATCACGGTGCCGGCCTCGGACCGGGCCCGGGCGACGAGCGCCGCGAGGAGCGCGTCGGTGGCACGCAGGAGGAGGTCGCCCGCGGCGCGGAGCTGCAACGCAAGCCCCGTGTCGGCCACGTCGCTGCTCGTGAGCCCCAGGTGGAGGAAGCGACCCTCCGGCCCGACGGACTCCGCGACCTGGCTCACGAACGCGATCACGTCGTGCTCCGTGGTCCGCTCGATCTCGGCGATCCGGTCGACGTCGACGTGCGCACGTTCCGCGATCGCCGCGTACGCGTCGCGCGGCAGCAGCCCCCGCCTGGCCTGTGCCCGTGCCACGGCCAGCTCGACCCGGAGCATGGCGGCGAAGCGGGCCTCGTCGGACCAGGCCGCGCCCATCTCCGGACGCGTGTAGCGCGGGATCATCGGCCTGCCGCCAGGGGTCGGCTGTCGAGCGTCACGGTCTGCGTCCGCTCGGGTCCAACGGAGACGAGCGTGATCGGCACGCCGGCCAGCGAGGCCAGCGCGGCGACGTAGGCACGCGCGTTCGGGGGAAGGTCGCCGGGAGTGCGGGCCGTGTGGATCTCCTCGGACCAGCCGGGGAGCGTCTCGTAGATGGGCACGGCGCGCGCCACCTCCTCGCCCGACGCGGGCCAGCGCTCCACGCGCCGGCCGTCGATCTCGTAGGCGACGCACAGGCGGATCGAGTCGATCCCGGACAGGATGTCCAGCTTGTTGAGGATGATGCTGCTGACGCTGTTGACGTCCACCGCGTAGCGGAGCGGGACGGCATCGAACCAGCCGACCCGCCGTCGGCGGCCCGTGGTCGTGCCGTACTCGTGCCCGCGGGTCGCGATCCCCTCGCCGATCTCATCGGTGAGCTCCGTCGGATACGGGCCCGCGCCCACCCGGGTCGTGTATGCCTTCATGATCCCGATCACCGCCGTGACCTGGAGCGGCCCCACGCCGCCCCCGGTGCAGGCGCCGCCGGCCACTGGGTTGGACGATGTCACGAACGGGTACGATCCGTGATCGAGGTCCAGGAGCGTCCCCTGGGCACCCTCGAAGAGCACGTGGTCGCCCGCCCGGAGCGCGTCCTGGACCAGCATCGTGGTATCGGCGATCTGCCCGCGGAGGCGCTCGCCCCAGCCCAGCGCGGATTCGACGAGCGCGTCGACGGCCAGCGGAGGGCCCTCGTGGCCAAGGCGGACGAGCCGCGCGTTCTTGTCCGGGACCAGTCGCTCGAGCTTGGCGCGGAGCGCCCGCTCGTCGAGCAGGTCCTCCATCCGGAGCCCGACCCGCAGGGCGCGATCCGCGTAGGCCGGCCCGATCCCGCGGCGCGTCGTGCCGATCCCGGCTCCACCCAGGCGCGCCTCCGAGGCCCGGTCCTCCGCGACGTGGTACGGCATGATCACGTGCGCCGCGTGCGACACGCGCACGCGGCGCGTGTCGACGCCCCGTTCCGCCAGCCCATCGAGCTCGGTGATGAGCGTCATCGGGTTGACCACGACCCCCGGCCCGATGAGCGGGACGATGTGCGGGTAGAGCACGCCGCTCGGGACGAGGTGGAGCTTGAACACCTCCGGGCCGAGCATGATCGTGTGCCCGGCGTTGTCGCCGCCCTGGTATCGGACCACCCAGCGGACCTGCTCCGAGAGGAAGTCGGTGGCTTTGCCCTTGCCCTCGTCGCCCCACTGGAGCCCCACGATCACGGTTGCCGGCATGGCAGTCCCCCTGGCGCGCCCGTGCTCGCCGGGCAACAGGAGCGGCCCTCGGTGCGCGCGTCGGGGACCCGCTCGGTGGCCTGCCCGGCCCGTTCCGTGACGCGGGCGCGACGCCCGGTCGGGCACGGAACCTCGCGACTCATGGCGTGGCCGGGATGCCGACCTCGGACAATCGCTCGCTCCTTCGAGGGGCTGGGCGGCCCACGGCGTCGGGACCCGGGGAGTATATCAGCCGAACGTGGCGCGACCGTCCCCGGTGAGGGCTGAAATGCTCCCGGGATGACAGCGGCCCGCTCTCCGCGGGAGGCGACGGCGGACCGCTCCCGGAAGCCGGATCGGGACTTCCGCCGGGACCGGCGGTACCTTCGGGAAGGGCCATTTGACCCCCATCGCGGGTACGGTTGCGGCGTGATACGTGCCCTCGGCTGGTTGGGGCTGCTGACTCCGATCGCCCTCCTGGCTCTCCTTGCTCTCGTCGGCCCGGGTGGCCACGCGAGCCTCGCCGGCATGCAGCCGGCTGCCCTGCTGGTGGCCGCGCTCCTCGGGGCCAGCGCGACGGCGGTCGTCACGAGCATCTGGATTCGGGGCCGGGTGATCCCGGTCGTCACGGCTGCCGAGCGTCTCGCGGCGGGCGATCTCGCGACGACCGTCCCGGCGCACGGCTCCGGCCTCGACGACCGGCTCGCGCGCGCTGTCGCCCAGCTCGGCGCGACGCTCGCCACCACGCACGATGCCGCGACCACCGACCGCCTGACCGGGGTGGCGAACCGCCCCGCGCTGCTGGGCATGCTCTTCGGCGAGGTCGAGCGGGCGGCCCGCTACAACCGCCCGCTCTCGGTCGGGTTCGTCGACATCGACCTGTTCAAGACGGTCAACGACTCACACGGCCACCACGTCGGCGACGTGGTCCTGCGCGGCGTGGCCGACATCCTCCGCGCCAACGTCCGGGCAACCGACATGCTCGGACGCTACGGCGGCGAGGAGTTCATGCTGATCCTCCCCGAGACGACCATCGAGGACGCGGCCTCGCTCGCCGACAAGCTCCGCCTGCTCGTGGACGCGGCCCGGTTCCGGATCGACGACTCGCTGAGCGTGAACGTGACCGTCTCGATCGGCGTCGCGGGTGGTCCAGGGGGCAACCTGCGGATCGACACCCTCGTCCGCGATGCGGATGCGGCGATGTACTCGGCAAAGTCGCTGGGGCGCAACCAGGTCTACGTCTTCTCCGAGCCGAACGACGACGCCCGCGTTCCGCGAGCTCCGATCTCCAGCGAGGGCCGGGCGCGCGCGACGGACCTGGCCAGGCTGGCCCGGATGGCGGCGGAACAGGCGCTGGTTGCCACCCTGACCCCCTACCCGAACCACCGTGGCCACGCGTCAGCGATGATCGCGACGCTGTCGGTGGGCATGGCCCGCCGGATGGCCCTCCCCGAACCCGAGGTCGACCGCGTCCGGCTGGCCGCCCTGCTCCACGACGTCGGCAAGCTGGCGCTTCCGGAGGAGATCCTCGAGAAGCCGTCCGCGCTCACCGCGATCGAATGGCAGTCGGTCGTGCAGCACCCCCGGATCGGCCAGGTGATCCTGGAGCAGGCCTCGGTGTTGCGCGACGCGGTGCCGATCGTGCTGCACCACCACGAACGGTTCGGCGGACACGGCTACCCGTACGGCCTCCGGGGGTCGGACATTCCGCTCGGCGCCCGGATCGTGGCGCTCGCCGACGCGTACGACGCGATGACGGAGGATCGACCCTACAAGCGGGCCATGACGCACGCCCAGGCGATCCGCGAGATCCAGCGCCATGCCGGGACGCAGTTCGACCCGGAGGTCGTGACCGTCTTCTGCGACCTGTACGCGTCCGAGCGCCCGACTGCCGACATCGGGCTCACCGGGGGGATCGCCGTTCCACCCTCGTCTCCGCGCGAGCGCAGCGGCGGGCACCCGGCGGCAGCCGCGGGCTGACGAAGCTCGCTCGCCGCGGAGGCCGCCTGACGAGTCTCGCCGGCCGCCTCACCGCCCGCGACCGGTGAAAGCCAACGTCCCGTAAGCGCCGGTGCAACGCCGAGTGCGAGCCGGGTGATCGATCGCCGCCAGGATCCGCATGACGGCGGACCCGCGCGACCGTCCATCCGGGCCCGCCGCCGCGCCCGCCGTTCGAACGCAGGCCTGGACCGGGGATCCGGCCGGCCAAGGAGGGATCGGACCGATGAACAAGGTTCTGCTCACCGGACGCCTCACGCGCGACCCGGAGCTGCGCGTGCTGGCCAGCGGCAAGAACGTCACGACGTTCTCCATGGCCACCAACGAGTACATCGGCAACGGCAAGGAAAAGGCCGAGTTCCACTCGGTGGTCACCTGGGACCGGCTCGCCGAGATCTGTGCCAGCTACCTGGGCAAGGGGATGACCGTCGCGATCGAGGGCCGGATCCAGACCCGACAGTGGGACGACGACCGCGGGGCGCACCACTGGAAGACCGAGGTCGTGGCAACCGCCGTCGAGATGCTCTCCGGCAGGCGCAAGAAGGACTACGCGGCTGACGCGCTCGCGGTCCGTGCCGACGCGCTCGGCGTCGAGCCAGCGCCGGTGACCGACGCGGCCGACTCGGACGAAGAAGCGGAGCCCGGGCTCGCGCCCGACGAGCCGGAGCCAGTCGAGGCAACCCTCGTCGCCTGATCCCCACCGCGGCCGCGACGGGCGCCGTCCTCCCCTCCGGCGCCCGTCGCGCTGCCGCGCGGCTGGCCCGGCGGGCCGGGCGGGCCGGCTAGACAGGCCGGCAGAGCCGGCAGGGGCAGGGCGGGCCAGAATGGGGCGGACGGGATCGTCCCCGGCGCCTCAGGCAGTGCCAGCGTCGGGCGCGTCGTAGAGTCGCCGCCGCGGCAGCCCGGTCGCCGCAGCCACGCGGCGGGCGGCCTCGCCGCGGGCAATGCCGTCGGAGACGAGCCGTGCCACCGCCGCGCGCGCCTCGGCGAGCGGATCGCCGGGTGCCCCGGGCGTCTCCAGGCCCGCTCCCGGGAAGCGTTCGGCCGCGCCATGTTCTCCGGCCGACCCAGGATCGGGCGCGTGGCGCCGGTCGGCCGGTCGCTCCCCCAGGACGATGACGACCTCACCGCGCGGGTCGATCTCGCCCCCGGCCGCGGCCGCGGCGAGCTCGCCGAGGCTTCCCCGGAGCGTCTCCTCGTGGAGCTTCGTGAGCTCGCGACAGACGGCCGCCGGCCGCTCCGGGCCGCACGTCGCGGCAAGCTCCGCCAGGGTCGCCGCCAGCCTGCCTGGCGCCTCGAACAGCACCGCGGTGCGCCCGTCCGTGGCGAGGCGTTCCAGCCGCTCCCGGCGCTCCCGCCCGCGGCGCGGCAGGAAGCCCTCGAAGCTCCACCGCGGGCCTGCGACGCCGGAGGCGACGAGCGCTGCCAGGACCGCGGAGGCACCCGGGACCGGCACGACGGTGCCGTCCTCGGCCGCCCAGGCCGCGACGAGGCCGGCACCCGGGTCCGAGACGAGCGGGGTCCCGGCGTCCGTGACGAGCGCCAGGTCGCGCCCCGCTCGGAGGTGGGCCAGGAGCGCCGGCAGCGTGGCCTCCTCGTTGCGCGCGTGATGGGGTATTAGGTGGGTCGTGATCTCGTAGCGCGCGAAGAGCCGGCGGGTGATCCGGGTGTCCTCCGCGGCGACGAGGGGGACCGCCCGGAGCACTTCGAGCGCGCGGAACGACACGTCGCCGAGATTGCCGATCGGCGTCGCGACGACGTAGAGGCGACCGCGCGCGGGGGCCGGCGCGGGGGCCGGCTCGCGGCCCGGCTCGGCGCCCTCCCCGGCCGTCTCGACCCCACCGGAGCCGGGGCGCCTATTGCCGCCCATCCCCTTTCCGGGGCCGCGGCTCACGAGCGTGCCGAGCCCGGTCTGCGCCGCGGGTAGAGGTAGTCGACGCCCAGCGTCCGCAGGCCGAGCTTCGCGATCGGCGGCACCTGGCGCTTGAACTCGGAGACCGCGACCAGCCTGCCGACGCGTTCGATCACGGCCGGGTCGAACCCCATGGCGGCCAGCTCCTCGTCGCTGCGGCGGCGGTCGATCATCCAGAAGAGGAGCCGGTCCAGCTGCGGGTAGCTGAAGCCGGCCTCCTGCTCGTCGGTCTGCCCCGGCCAGAGATCCGCCGAGGGCGCCTTCCGAATGATGGCGTCGGGAACGCCGACGGCCACGGACAGCTGGCGGACCTGGCTCTTGTACAGGTCTCCGATCGGATTGAAGGCGCTGGCGCTGTCTCCGAAGAGCGTCGTATAGCCGATCAGCGACTCGGTCTTGTTGCCCGTCCCCACGACGAGGCCGCGCCAGGTCACGGAGCGGTCGTAGAGGACCAGCATCCGCGCCCGCGCCATCGCGTTGCCGCGCCGGAGCGCCGACGCCTCGAGCGCCGTGGGCCCGCCGGAGCCGGGCTTGCCATCCTGCCCGAAGTACCCGTCGACGATCGGGGTGATGTCGACGAGCTCACTGGCGCAGCCGAGCCGGCGCACGACCTCTTCCGCGTCGGACCGGGAGGCGGGCGACGACGCGCGGTACGGCATGAGCACGCACAGGAGTCGATCGGCCCCGATCGCCTCGGCGACCAGGAACGCGACGAGCGCCGAATCGATGCCACCCGAGAGGCCCACCAGGGCCCGCTCGAAGCCGGCCTGGGCGAGCTGCGCCCGGATGAAGGCGGTGATCACGCGGCGCGCGACGCCGGTGTCGATGGCGAGCTCCTCCGGAAGCTCGAACAGCGCGGCGCCGGCGCCGCTCACCCGTCCGCGGCCGCCACGCCGGCGGCGTCCCCCGCGATGCCGGCGCGCTCGGCGATGATCCGGCCGAGCTCGCGGACCAGCAGCTCGGGGCGCTCGTCACGCAGGAGCGGCAGCCCGATCCGTTCCCGCCGGACATCGGCCAGGGCGACATCGGCGAGGATGAGCCGCTCCTCGTAGAGCGGACCCTCCGCGATCACGTCGCCCGTCGGCCCGAGGACCATGGAGCCGCCCCAGAACGAGACGGATTCCTCGACGCCGACGCGGTTGCAGAAGACGACCACGCTCGTGGTGAGCTGTGCATAGGTGCGCAGGAGCGTTCGCCACGAGACCGCCGTGCCGAGTCCCCCCGCGTTCACGGCCGCCACGTCGCGGCCGGGAGAGGACGCGACGTTCACCAGGACCTGGGCCCCGCCCAGCGCGAGGAGCGCGGGCACGTGGAGATGCCAGAAGTCCTCGCAGATCGCGATCCCGATGCCGGCCCCGAGTCGCGACGGGACGGCTCGCAGGGAGTCGCCCGCCGCGAAGAAGCGTCGCTCGTCGAACAGCCCGTAGGTGGGCAGGTAGAGCTTGCGGTGGACGTGGCGGACGCCGCCATCCTCGAGAAGCGCGGCGGCGATGAACAGGCGGTGATCGTCCGACTCCTCCACGAAGCTGACCACGGCCGAGCAGCCGATCGTCTCGGCGGCCAGCGCCAGGAGCCGCGGATCGTCGATGCGGATCGCGACGTCGGCCGCCAGGTCCTGGAGGTGGTATCCGGTGAGGCCCAGCTCCGGAAAGACGATCAGGCCCGCACCCGCCGCGCGCGCCTCCGCGAGCAGTTCATGGTGCCGGTCGATGTTCGCGTCGAGCAGGCCGAGTCGCGGAGCAAGCTGGGCGAGGGCGATCCGGAGCGGCTGCACGCCCCCGAGTCTACTGCCCCGCCGGTCGCTGGGGCGGCACGGGCACGTCCCCGGACGTCGCCGATCGCGGGGCGGCCGGCGCCGGAGTCGTCCCACGGCCGATCGCGCGTCGCTGCTCCTCGGAACCTTCGACCTGTTCGGCGAAGTGGCACGCCACCTGGTGCCCGGCCGTGAGGACCCGCAGCTGGGGCTCGACCTCCACGCACTCCGCCGGGTTGCCCAGCCGTTCGCGGAGCCAGCACCGCGTGTGGAAGTGACAACCGGCCGGTGGCGACGCGGGGTTCGGGACGTCTCCCTTCAGGATGATCCGGCGGCGCTTCGACTCGACCGCCGGATCGGGGATCGGCACGGCCGAGATGAGCGCCACGGTGTACGGGTGCCGTGGAGCGTCATACAGCTCGCGCGACGGCGCCAACTCCACGAGCCGGCCGAGGTACATCACCGCGATCCGGTCGCTGATGTGGCGGACCACCGACAGGTCGTGGGCGATGAACAGGTAGGTGAGCCGGAACTGGGACTGGAGCCGCTCCAGGAGGTTCACGATCTGGGCCTGGATCGACACGTCCAGGGCGCTCACCGGCTCGTCCGCGACGATCAGGTCCGGATTGACCGCGAGCGCGCGGGCAACGCCGACGCGTTGGCGCTGGCCACCGCTGAACTCGTGCGGGTAGCGCTCCGCGAACGTCGGGTCGAGCCCGACGATCTCGAAGAGCTCCTGGACCCGATGGCGCCGCTCGGTGCGCGTCCCGATGGAATGGATGTCGAGCGGCTCGCCGACGATGCCGCCCACGGTCATGCGTGGATTCAGGCTCGCGTACGGATCCTGGAAGATCATCTGCATGCGGCGGCGCAGGCTCCGGAGCGCAGCGCCGCCGAGGGTCGTGATGTCCTGCCCTTCGAACACGATCTGTCCGGCGGTCGGGCGGTACAGGCGAAGGATCGCGCGGCCGAGCGTGGTCTTGCCGCACCCCGACTCGCCCACGAGCCCGAGCGTCTCGCCACGCCGGAGCGTGAGGCTGACACCATCGACCGCGCGGACGTCGCCGACGTGACGCTGGATCACGATCCCCCGGGTGATCGGGAAGTAGACCTTCAACCCGGACACCTCGAGGAGCTGCTCGTCGGCGTCGACCACGCCGGGAGCGCCCTGGGCCGGGACGACACCGCTCATCGTCGTGCCGCCGTCTCGGGTGCCGGTGCCGGCTGGTCGGGCGGCGGGGCGGCCAAGAAGCCTGGGCGGCGGGGCGCGCCCGCGCTTGCCTCCTCGGCGGTCGGCGGGTTCCAGCAGGCGATGCGGTGCGTCGCGGCGGGTCCCGTGCTCCGCACCGTCGCTCCCGGCTCCAACGGTTCGAGCGACGGAGTCTCGCTCCAGCATTGGTCGACCCGCCAGGCGCAGCGCGGGGCGAACTGGCAGCCGACCGGCGCGAGGCGAAGGTCCGGCGGGACGCCCTCGATCGGGATGAGCGGCTCGTCGGACCCCGCGTCCAGGCGCGGGAGGGAGTGGAGCAGCCCCACCGTGTACGGGTGGCGGGGCCGCGCGAAGAGGTCGGGCGTGGTCGCCGCCTCGACGACGAAACCCGCGTACATGACGTTGATGCGACTGGTCATCCCCGCCACCACGCCGAGGTCGTGGGTGATGAGGATGACGGCGGTCCCCTCCTCGGTTGTGAGCCGCTGCAGGAGCTCCAGCACCTGCGCCTGGATCGTGACGTCGAGCGCCGTCGTCGGCTCGTCGGCGATGAGGAGCTTGGGCTCGAGGGCGAGCGCAATGGCGATCATGACCCGCTGCCGCATCCCCCCGCTGAACTGGTGCGGGAAGTCCCGCAGCCGGCCCGCGGGCTCGGCGATGCCGACCCGCCCCAGGAGCTCGATCGCTTGGGCCCGGGCGTCCGCCGTGGTGACCTGCTTGTGGGCCTGGATGGTCTCGACCATCTGCTCCTCGATCGTGAGGACCGGGTTCAGGCTCGTCATCGGGTCCTGGAAGATCATCGCGATCTCGCGGCCTCGCAGGTCGCGCATCGACGCCTCCGACGCCTGGGTCAGGTCGGCGCCGTCGAACAGGACCTGGCCTCCCTCGATGTGCCCGGCGGGTTGCGGGAGCAGGCGCATCACCGCCAGGTTCGTGACGCTCTTGCCGCAGCCGGACTCGCCGACGAGGCCCAGCGTCTCACCGGCTTCGAGGTCGAACGAGACGCCGTTCACGGCGTACACGGTCCCGTCGTGCGTGCGGAACCGGACGGTGAGGTCACGGACGGAGAGCAGCATGGTCCCTACCGCTTCAGGCGCGGGTCGATGGCCTCGCGCAGCCCATCGCCGAGGAGGTTGAAGCCGATCGCGCTGATCACGATGGCGGCGCCGGGGAAGAAGATCAGGTACGGGGCGGACTGGAGGAACCGTGCCGAGTCCGTGAGCATCTCGCCCCATTCCGCGACGCGGGGATCACCGGGCCCCAGCCCCAGGAACCCCAGGCCAGCCACGTCGATGATCGCCGTGGCCAGCGCCAGGGTCGCCTGGACGATGAGCGGGGTGAGCGCGTTCGGCATCAGGTGGCGCAACAGGATCCGCGCGGGCGTGGCTCCCTCCGCCCGGGCCGCGGTCGCGAAGTCCGCCTCGCGCAGGGCGAGAAGGCTGCCGCGCAGGAGACGGGCGAAGATCGGCGCGTACGAGATCCCCACGGCCAGCATGATCTGCAGCTGTCCCTGTCCCAGCGCGGCCACGATCCCGATCGCGAGCAGGATGCCGGGCACAGCCAGCAGGACGTCCGTGACGCGCATCAGCACCGTGTCCACCTTGCCGCCCACGCCGCCCGCGATCGCGCCGATGAGCGTCCCGAAGACGAGGCCAAAGGCGACGGCCACGACGCCCTCCGTCAGGCTGATCCGGGCCCCGTAGAGCACGCGGGTCAGCTCGTCGCGGCCGAGAAGGTCCGTGCCCATGAGGTGGGCGAAGTTGGGGCCCTGCTTGCTCAGGGCGAGGTTCTGGAGCGTCGGGTCGTACGGCGCGATGTACGGCGCCAGCACGGCGCACGACACGAAGATCGCGATGAAGATCAGGCCCAGGATGGCCGGGCCGTTCCGGAACAGGCGCTGGAGCGCGTCTCCCCACAGGCCGCGGCTGGCGCGCGGCGCCGCGCGGACGACGACGGTGGTCCCGGCAGCCATCTCAGGAGTACCTGATCCGCGGGTTGAGGAACGCGTAGCCGATGTCC
>CAZKXK010000037.1:0-13159 GCA_964556585.1 uncultured Anaerolineaceae bacterium | reverse complement strand
CGTTCAAGGCCGGCGACGAGGTCGCGCTCATGGTCAACGGCCTGGGCGGCACGCCCATCAGCGAGCTCTACCTCCTCTACGGCATCGCCCACAAGAAGCTCGCCGCGAAGGGCATCAAGGTCTTCCGCAGCTACGTCGGCGAGTACTGCACGTCGCTCGAGATGGCCGGCGCCCACATCTCGCTGCTCAAGGTGGACGAGGAGATCAAGGAGATGCTCCTCGCCCCGGCGGATATCGCGTACCGCGTCTTCTGATCCCCGCCTGCACGAAGGGGCCGGCCCGGCGGGCCGGCCCCTTCGTCGTTCGTTCGCCCTGCCGGGTACCGGCCGCACGTGGGAACGCTCGGGCGGAAGCCGGCCGGCGGACAGCCGCTCGCGCCCGTCATCCGAGCGGCGCGGCGGGTTGGCCCGAGCGCCGTGCTAAGGTCGTCCCCGGCGGCCGCCGAGGGAGCGGCCGGGAGGCTGCGAGACGCAGGGGAGCTTCGGCCGTGACCACGCCACCCCTCCGGTACCTTGCCGCGGCGGACGTGATCACCTGCCTGCCGCCGCTCCACCAGCAGATCCGGCTCGCGGAGCGGGCGATGATCGGCCTCGCGACCGGCGCCGAGCTGCCCGCCAAGATCGGCCTCCATCCCCGTCCCGCGGACAGCTTCGTCCACGCCATGCCGGCGTACCTCCGCGGGCCGGCGGCGGACGGATCGGCGGACCTCGTCGGCATGAAATGGATCGCCGGCTTCCCGACCAACGCTGCTGCCCGGCGGCCGACCCTGCATGGGCTCGTGGTGGTCAACGATCCGCGGACCGGCGTCCCGGTCGCGGTCATGGACGCGGGCCCGATCACCGCCAGCCGCACCGCGGCGGTGTCCGGGGTTGCCATCAGCCGCTGGTCGCCACCGGTCGCGGGTCGTGCCGCCCGGGCCGCCATCATCGGGGCCGGCATCCAGGGGCGCGCGCACGTCTCCATCCTGGCGCACCTCCTCCCGGACGTGGAGCTCGCGATCCACGACCGTCAGCCGGACCGGGCAAACGCGCTCGCCGCCGAGGCGGCCGGCACGCCAGGGGTCGGCACCGCGCGTGCGATCGACGATGCGCGGCACGCGGTGGCGGAGGCGGACGTCGTCATCACCTGCGTCTCGTTCGGCCCGGTCCGCCAGGTCATGGGCGCTGGCTGGTTTGCTCCGGGCGCGCTCGTCGTCGCCGTGGACTACGCGACCTCGATCGCGGCCGAGGTGGCGCTGGATGCGGCCCTGTTCCTCACCGACGATCGCGCCCAGCTGTTCGCGAACCGCGACGCGGGCCTCTTCGACGGCTACCCGGACCCCGACGCGACGCTAGGGGAAGCGATCCTCGCCGGGACGCCGCGGGGGGCCGGAGGCAGGGTCCTGGTGACGCACCTGGGCGTAGGGCTTGCCGATCTCGTCTTCGCCCAGGCGATCCTGCGCACGGCCGAGACGGCCGGCGCCGGCACGCTCCTGGCCCGGTGAGGCAGGCCGGGGCCGCGGCGCGATGAGCCACCCGGCACGTTCCGACTCGCCTCCGGGGCCCACCTGGAGTCGCGCGGCCGTGCCGGTGCCGGCCGACCCGGCCGACCTCGCCGCCCACTCGGACGTCTGCGTCGTGGGCGCGGGCGTCATGGGGGCGTGGACCGCCTTCTGGGCGCAGGCCGGGGGCGCGGGGCCGGACGAGGATTGGGGCGGTGGCCGCAGCGTGACGCTCCTCGACGCATGGGGCGCCGGACACCTGCGCGCCACGTCGTCGGACGAGCACCGGATCATCCGGAGCGCCCACGGCACGGACCGCTACTACGCTCGCTGGGCACGGCGGGCGTTGCGCCACTGGGAACGCTTCGCGGACGAGTGGAACGTCCCGCTCTTCCACGCCTCGGGAGTCCTGTGGTTCGCGTCCAGCGCGACCGGCTGGGAAGCCGACTCCGAGGTCACGCTGCGATCGCTGGGCATTCCCGTCGAGCGCCTGGACCCGGCTGCCATCAGCGCCCGCTGGCCGGTGATCGATCCCGCCGGCGCCGCGTTCGGCCTGTTCGAGCCGGAGGCAGGGTTCCTGATGGCACGGCGCGGCGTCGCGGCCACTGTCGCCGCGTTCCAGCGCGCCGGCGGCGCGTATGCGCTGGCAGCCGTGCGGCCGGGCCGGTCCGATGGCCACCGGCTCCTGGATGTGGTCGACCAGGCGGGCAGGCGCTGGAGCGCGGGCACGTTCGTGTTCGCGGCCGGGCCCTGGCTTCCGAAGCTCTTCCCCGAGGCCGTGGGCGACCTGGTGACCGTCACCCGCCAGCCGGTCTTCTACCTGGGCCCGGGCGAGGGCGATTCCCGCTGGCGCTGGAACGTGCTGCCGGCCTGGTCGGACGACGCCGGGGGTTGCTACGGCATCCCGTCCGTCGACGACCGCGGGTTCAAGATCGGGATCGACCGGGTCGGGCCGCGCTTCGACCCGTCGAACGGGGAGCGCATGGCCGACCCCGACGACCTGCGACTGGCGCGGGCGTTCCTTCGGCGGCGCTTCCCCGGGCTGGCTGGTCGACCGGTCCTCGAGACACGCGTCTGCCAGTACGAGTCCACGCCCGACCGCCACTTCCTGATCGATCGCCACCCGGACTGGGACAACGCCTGGCTGGTCGGCGGTGGTTCGGGCCACGGCTTCAAGCACGGACCCTGCATCGGCGAGTACGTCGTTGGCCGCCTGGATGGGTTGCCCGGCGGCGGCCAGGACGGCGACGACGAGGACCGTTTCCGGCTGGGTCCGCGGGCCGCGGAGCGCGGACCGCACCTGTCGTCCGACACGATGGCGGAGGCCTGGCCCCTGTTCTGATCAGGAACGCGCACCGGCGGCGCGGACGCTAGCCGGGGAACTCCACGATCAGCCGCCCGTCGACCACGTGAACCGGGTAGACCGCGAGCGGCTCATCCGCGGGGGGATCCAGCGCCTCGCCCGACACGAGGTCGAACCGCGAAAGGTGAAGGGCGCAGGTCAGCGAATCGTCGGTGAGGAACCCCCTGTCCAGCTCGAAGTACTCGTGGCTGCAGATTCCCTGGACCGCGTGGAACGCACCGCCCAGGTTGACGACGAGCACCGGCTCCGTGGCGTCGACCCAGGTCATCAGCATCGTTCCCGGGGCTACGTCGGCGGCGGCGGCAACGTCGACGTGGCGCGTCATCGCGGGAGCCATGGGCCGGGGCCGGCCGCCGGGCGAGCCGCGATCGGACGCGCCGCCTTCACGCGGCCGGCTCGCCCTCGGCGCGGCGCTGGGCCCACTTCGCCTCGAGGAGGCCCCAGAGCCGCTCGCGCTCCGCCTCCAGTGGCACCCGGGCCACCACGGGCTCGAGGAAGCCGAGCGTGATGAACTTGCGGGCTTCGTCCGGGGTGATGCCACGGCTCTCGAGATAGAAGAGCTGGGCCGGGTCGATGGGTCCCACGCTGCTGGCGTGCGCCGCACGCCTGCAGTCGGGCTGGTCGATCTCGAGCGAGGGGACGGTCACCGAGCGGCTCTTCCGATCCAGGATCATGCCGAACTCGCCCAGGAAGCTGTCCGTGCCGCGCGCCGTCTGCTCGATGGAGATCAGGCCCTTGACGTAGGCGCGGCTACCCTGCTGGAGGACCGCCTTGCTGAGCAGGTTGCCGGTCGTGTCCTGGCCGACATGGCGGGTATACGAGGTGAGGTCGAACAGCTGGTCGGTCCCGCCGAACACGATCTCCACCTGCTCGACCGAGCTCCCCTGCCCCAGCAGCCGGTTGTCGATCCGCGACCGCACGATCCGCCCGCCGAGCTGCGCGAGGGCGAGCTTGAGCGTGGCCCCGCGACCGAGCGTCGCCGCGCGCTGGTGGAGCAGCGTCGTCGTGCGCGGCAGGTCCTGGATGGAGGCGAACGAGAGCGCGGCACCCGCCTCGAGGTGGATCTCGCCGGTGGCGCCGACCAGGCCCTGGAGGCCCGGCTCGCCGGCGGGCCGGTCCGTGCCCGGATCGGGCGCGATCTGGTCCTCGATCACCGATGCCGACGCGTCGACCCCGAGCCGGATGATCGTCCGGCCCAGCAGGGCACGCCCCTGGGTTCCGGCGACCCAGCGCAGGAGGATGGGGCGGTCCAGCTGGACCCCGTCCGGGACGTGGAGGTGGATGCCCTGGCTCCAGAAGCCGCGCGACAGGGCGGCCAGCTTCTCGTCCCGGGGAAGCGGCGTCGCGAGGAGCGCGTCGCGGATCCCGGCCGCGTCGCGCGCCACCGCCGCGCCCAGCGTCTCCAGGACGACCCCGCGCGCCTGCAGGTCCGGCTGGAGCGCGAGGCGCGTGACCGCGTCGTCGCGGAGCTCGATGACACCCGCCGCCCCCTCGGGCACCGACGTGTCGGATCCGCGAGCGGGTTGGTCGGCCCCCCGCAGGAACGGCCGCGCGCCGGCCAGGTCGGCGGAGCGGAAGTCCACGTACAGGGTGTACAGGTCATTGGACTCCACCGGGAGCCGGGCGAAGTCGGCGGCGGCGGCGGCCCGATCCTCGCGGAGCCAGTCGGGCTCGCCTCGCCGTTCGCCCAGCGAGGCCGCGAGCGCGGCATCGGCGAAGGTGAACGGAAGGTCCGCCGGCGCGCGTCGGATGCGGGCGGGCGAGGCGGTCGCGGGGGTTGTCGGCGTCGCGGCCGGTGCCACGCTGGACGCGTCGGCGCCCGCCGCGGCGGGAACCGTCATCCCAGCGAGCCCTCCATCTCCATCTTCACCAGGCGGTTGAACTCGATGGCGTATTCCATCGGGAGCTCCTTCGTGAAGATCTCGAGGAAGCCCTGGACCACGAGGTTCGTCGCCTCGTTCTCGGTCAGGCCGCGGCTCATCAGGTAGAAGATCTGGTCCGCGCTGATCTTGCCGACGGTGGCCTCGTGGGTCATCGTCGTGTCGTCTTCCTGGATGTCGATGTAGGGGTAGGTGTCGGACCGGCTCTGCTCGTCGAGCAGGAGCGCGTCGCAGCGGACGCTGGCGACCACGCCGGTGGCGCCCGGAGCCACCTTGAGGGTCCCTCGATACGTCGAGCGCCCGCCGTCCTTGCTGACCGATTTGCTGACGATCCGGCTGCGCGTGTTGGGGGCGAGGTGGACTGCCTTGGCACCGGTGTCCTGGTGCTGGCCGTGGCCCGCGAAGGCGACGCTGATCACCTCGGCGGTCGCTCCTTCGCCCCGCAGGTAGATGGCGGGGAACTTGACCGTGCTGCGCGAGCCCGTGTTCGCGTCGACCCACTCCACGGTTGATCGCGCGTGGGCGTGCGCCCGCTTCGTCACCAGGTTGTAGACGTCGCGGCTCCAGTTCTGGATCGTGGTGTAGCGGACCTGCGAGCCCGGCAGGGCGATCACCTCGACGACGGCGGCGTGCAGCGCGTCGGTCGTGTAGATGGGGGCCGTGCATCCCTCGATGTAGTGGACCTTGGACCCCTCGTCGGCGATGATCAGCGTCCGCTCGAACTGGCCCGTGTTCTCGCCGTTGATCCGGAAGTACGCCTGCAGGGGGAGCGGAACCTCGACGCCCTTCGGGATGTAGACGAAGCTGCCGCCCGACCAGACCGCGCTGTTGAGCGCCGAGAACTTGTTGTCCTCCGGCGGGATCACGGTGCCGAAGTACTTCCTGACGATGTCCGGGTACTCGCGCAGGCCCTGGTCCATGCCCATGAAGACCACGCCGATCTTGCTGAGCTCCTCGCGGACCGAGTGGTAGACCACCTCGGAGTCGTACTGGGCGCCCACCCCGGCCAGAAACTTGCGCTCCGCTTCCGGGATCCCCAGCTTCTCGAACGTCTGCTTGATCTGGTCCGGGACGTCATCCCAGGACTTCTCTTCGCGGTCGGACGGCTTGCGGTAGTAGACGATCTTGCTGAAGTCGATGTGCTGGACGTTCTCCGGCACCCAGGTGGGCATCGCGCGGGCCATGAAGTGGTCGTACGCCCGAAGCCGGAACTGGAGCATCCAGTCGGGCTCGTCCTTGAAGCCGCTGATCTCCTCGACAGTCTGCCGGGTCAGGCCGACCTTCGTCTCCTTCAGGTACGTGACGTCGTCGTGAAAGCCGTACTGGTAGTCCTGGGAGACGATCTCCCCGCGCGCGACGGTCATCGTGGCTCCTCGGGCTGAAGTGTCGCCCCGCCGGCGGATGCCCGGGCGCGGCGGGTCGGGAGTTCGGCAGCGGGGACGCGCCGGATCGCGAGGGGGCCGCGATCCGTCGCCGCCGAATTCCGACCTGCATTGTCGGATATACGCGCGCCGACGTCAAACGGCAATCCAGCCCTGGGTGCGGCACCGATTCCGCGCAAGACTGCCCGAAATGCCCTTCCCGTGGCCACGCGCCTCCGGGTAGACTCGCGGCCTCTGCGCCTCAGCGTGGGCGCGAGACAGCGAGGGGGATCAGGTGGCCGGTCTCGGGGCGGGTGGAGCGGCAGGCGGCGGCGGGCCGCTGGCCGGTCTCGCCTCGCTTTTCACCGGCAACAGCCTTCTCGCCATCGCGGCGGGACTGATCGTCGGGGTGGCCGGGACGGGCACGCTGCTGGCGACCGGGGCGGTCCACGTCGGCGGCGGGGCCACGGCCCCCGCATCCTCCACCGCGGGCCTCCAGCTGGTTGCCTGCCCGGACGCGGGACCCGTGATCGGCACGCTCCCGCAGGGCGAGAAGGTCCTCGTGACCGGCCGGACCTCCGACGGCACGTGGCTCCAGATCTACTACCCCGGCCCCGCGTTCGACCGGGCCTGGACGAAGGCAGGCCCGCTCCAGCTGGAGGCCGACGCGAGCGGGCTCCCGGTCGCCGCCTGCGAGGCGCCGCTTTCGCCGTCGCCGGCCCCGTCGCCCGGGCCGTCGACGGCCGTCGTCGAGCCGTCGCCGCAGGCGAGCCCGTCGCCCCAGCCATCACCGTCGCCGTCTCCATCGCCATCGGCCGGGCCGAGCCCCAGCCCGAGTCCCCGCCCGTCGCCGAGCCCATCGCCGACGCCGACGCCGACCCCGAAGCCGACCCCGAACACGCCGCCCGTGATCGCCTCGCTCAGCCCCTCGACCGGTGCCGTGAGCTATGACCAGGGCGCCTACTGCCCCACGGCCCCGAAGACCGTCACGTTCACCGTGAAGGCCTCCGACGCCGGCGGCGTCACGTCGGCCACGCTCTACTGGCGCAAGCCGGGTGCGACTGCCTACGCCGCGGCACCCATGACGCTGGCCGGTGGCACGGCCCAGAGCGGGACGTGGCGGGTGACGCTGGACACGACCGCCAACGCGATCACGACCGCGGGCCGGCTCACCTACTACGCAGTGGCGCAGGATGCCAGCGCGGCGCGGGCGCGGACGCCGGCCAGCGGCACCGCGGTGGTCACCGTAAGTGTCTGCGTGAACACCGGCCCGACCTTCGTGAGCGGTCCGACCGCGGGCAACGCGACGATCTACGCGGACCCGCGCAACACGGGCTGCGGAAGCCCCATCGGGACCGAGGTCAGCGCCACCATCACCGACATCGACGGGGTGAAGTCCGCGACGCTCGTCTTCACCGACCAGGGCGGCACGGTCGTCCAACGGCCCATGACCGGCTTCGCGGGCAACCTCTGGACCTCCTCCATCAATGCGGACGACGACGGGACCCAGGGAAACGGGACCTTCTCCTTCTCCGTCGTCGCGACCGACAGCAAGGGCGCCTCGACGACGTCCGGCACGCAGACGATCCAGGTGGTCCGGTGTGACTCGCCGGCCCGGATCGGGGCGGGCCTCTCCTCGCCGCCGTCCAACCAGAACGGTGGCTACGCCTGGGCAAGCTGCCCTTCCCCCGTCACGGTCACGTTCGCCATCACAGCATCGGACCCGGACAGCCCGAGCGGCCCGCTCCAGGTCCAGGTCGCCTGGTCCATCGTCGACTCCGACGGCGTCCGACGGCCGCAGTCGGGAGTCGTCAACGGCTACCAGCTGAAGGGCAGCAGCTACAGCGCCACGATCCCCACAGCGCTGACGTCGGGCTGGTGTGACGCGAACTCGGGCTTCTACGGCTCGGGCAATCGGCTCACGTTCACGATCACGACGACCGACCAGTTCGGAGGCGTCACTCGCAGCAGGCCGTTGACGGTCTCCCTCGACATCTACGCCCCGGTGACCTTGTACTGATGAACCTCCCCGTCGGCATCCTGCTTCGCTTCCTCCTTGCCGCCGTGATCGGCGCCGGCGGGGCGCTCGGCGTGGCTGCCGCGACCGCCGCGCCGGCGTCGAGCGCGATCCCCGGTCCCGTGTCGTACCAGCTGACCTCCGACACCGGCGACCAGCCGGCGGCGATGTTCGGGATCACCGCGATCCCCGACCAGGCACCGGTCAAGCTCAACGCACTCCCGGACGACCAGACGCTCCAGCTGGTGGCGTACGCCGAGCCGGGCTCGATCCCGACGACGGGCAATCCGGCGTACCGGCCGGCCTGGCTGGCCGCGGCCGGCTTCCCGCGCGTCGTGCCGATCTCCCAGTTCGACGGGGGTCCGCTCCAGGCGTTCAACTGCACGATGGCCGCCGGCGCGATGCTCGCGCGGCTTGGCTACGGCATCGTGACCACCGGCTCCCAGCTCCGCGCGCTCCAGCCCGACCAGGTGGGCGGGACCTCGCTGTCGGATCTCGAGGTGGCGATCGGCCGCTA
Organism: uncultured Anaerolineaceae bacterium; assembly: GCA_964556585.1. GTDB lineage: Bacteria > Chloroflexota > Limnocylindria > Limnocylindrales > CSP1-4 > CTSoil-043. The sequence continues at coordinate 4,541 of CAZKXK010000037.1, read as the reverse complement.
CGGCGTCTCGTTCAGCCAGGCGCCCATCTCCCGGCTGCAGCTTCGCGCGCTGCTCTACGCCGGCGCCGGGGCAGTGGTCCAGGGCAGCTACGGCGACGTGCCGGTCGACCTGCGGCTCCAGAAGGACTTCACGGCCGGGCACGCGATCTACCTCGACGGGTTCCGGCCGGCGTCCGCCGACGGGCCCGCCGCCTATTACGTGCTGGACCCGCTGGGTCCGACCTGGGCGGGGTATCGCGGCGGCTGGTGGCCGGCCGACGTCGTGGAAGGCTTCGCGACCGCGTTCGGCGGCGGCTCGATCTACGCCGCCTGGGCTTTCCCCGGCGGCCACACGCCAACCAGCTACCCGGTCCTGCCGCCCGACGCGTATCCGTCGCCGACGCCGGAGGGACAGACCCCGAGCCTGGCTCCGGGCGCGACGCTTCCGCCGTCGCCGCTGCCGAGCCCCTCCGCGCCCACGCCATCGGGCGAGGTGCCGTCCGCCAGCCCGCCGCTGCTTCCGTCTCCGGACCCGAGCGCCTCGATCCCACCGAGCGCATCGAGCCCGGTGCCGCTTCCCTCGGGCTTCTGGAACTTCGGGGGGCTGCAGGTCCTCAAGCCGAAGCTGGACCTGAGCGTCCTGCTCGGGTATTGCGCGACGACGCCGGCGCCGAGCTCGTGTCCGAGCGGCATCATCGGGATCTTCCCGCCCGAGGCAACGCCGCCGCCCACGCTTCCGCCCCTGCAGACCACGTTCAACGTCGACCTGCTCTATGCGAACGCGATCTCACCGGGCCTGATGCAGGTCATCTTCACCACGCCCGACGGCACGACGCCGGCGCTCCAGTTCTGGGATTCGAGCGCCTCGACCGGCACCCTGAGCCTGGCACCGTCGGTCGAGTCGGCGCTCCTCAACGGGAAGGTGGTCCAGGTGGCCCAGTTCCCGATCTCGGAAGGCGGCACCTACGACTTCATCGCCTCGGCGGCCGGCACGGGCGTGCGGGCGCTCAGCCAGGTGGGCACGATCGGGCAGTAGCCGGGCTCGGGCGCTGCGGTAGCCGGGCAGCGCCCGAGCCTCGCGTCACGCCGCTTCCGACTCCGCACGGGGCACGTCGCCCCGTGCGCCGAGCCTGTTCTTCGCTCCGTCCACCAGCGAGTAGACCACCGGCACGACGATCAGGGTGAGGAACGTCGACGAGAACAGGCCCCCGATCACGACCGTCCCGAGCTCCGCGGCGATGATCGAGCCCTGGTTGAGGCCCGCCGCGAGCGGGATCAGCGCGAGGATCGTGGCGATGGCGGTCATGAGGATCGGCCGGACGCGGGTCTTGCCGCCCTCGACCAGGGCCTCGGTCGTCGACATCCCCTGGCGGCGGAGCCGCTCGACGAGGTCGAGCAGCACGATCGCGTTCGTCACGACGATCCCGATCAGCATCAGGATCCCGATCAGGGCGCTGATGCCGATCGCCCGGTTCGTCAGCAGCAGGGCCGGGAAGACGCCGATCGCGGCCAGCGGGAGGCTGAACATGATCACGAACGGGGTGATGAGTCTGTTGAAGGCGAGGACCATCATCACGTAGACCAGCAGCATCGCGATCGCCATGGAGTTGAACAGGCCGCCGAACGCCTGTCCCTGCTGCTGGGTCACGCCGGAGAACCGGACATCGACGCCGGCCGGGATCGATCCGGCCGCCTTCAGCTTGTTGACAGTCTCCTGGGCCGCCGTGGAAGCGCCGCCGGTGTCCTTGCCCGTGACATCGGCAGTGATCGAGGCGGATGGCGCCTGGTCGATCCGGGTGATGCTGCCCTGGGTCGCCACCTGGCTGACGTCGGCCACCGAGCCGAGCGCCACCTTCGTCCCGAGGCCGACCGGGAGCGCCTTGAGGGAATCGACCGAGGTCACCCGGGCCGGGTCCAGCTGGACGTACAGGTCAATCGGGCCACCGTCGGCGAGCTGGACGCGGGTCACGAGCGCGCCGACGAGCGCCGAGCGGACCTGGCCTGCCACCTGCGCTGCCGTGAGACCCGCCGAGAACGCCTTGTTGGGATCGACCGTCACCTCGATCTGCGGCGTCGCCTTGACCAGGTCGGACTTGACGTTGGCAAGGTCGGGGCTGGCCTGGAGCGCCGTCACGACCGCGTCCGTCGCGGTGGTGACGGCCGCGGGGTCCGCCCCGCTGACGATGATGGACAGGGTGTTCGAGCTGAAGCCCCCGGCCTGGTTGACGGTCACGTCGTAGCCGTTCGTCTTGAGGGGCGCCAGCTCCGCGGCGACCTTGGTCGTGTACGCGCCGAGGTCGACGTCGCTGGCCAGCCGGACGACCATCGTGGCGCTGTTGGCGGGCTCTCCCGAGAACGCCGCCGAGAGCGTGGACGTGCCCGTGTCGCCCTGACCGGGGACCGTCGTCTGGACCAGCTGCACCTTCGGGTCCGCGCGCAGGATCGTCTCGGCGCGGGTCGCCGTCGCGAGGACCGCCTGCGAGGCGGCGCCATCAGGCGGCACGATGCTCACCTGCAGGACCTTGTCGGAGCCCGTCGAGATGAACTCCGTCGGCAGGTGGGCGGCGAGCGAGATGGAGCCGAGGAAGAGGATCGTCGCGAGCGCCAGGACGCCGAACTTCGTGCGCCGGTCGCGGAGCACGAACCGGATCGTCGGCGAGTAGGCGCGCACCCAGAGCGAGTTCTTCGGCTCGCCGGTCTCGTCGACCGCCAGCCTGACGCGGTCGATGAAGAGGAAGGCAAGGATCGGGACGACGGTCAGCGCGCAGACCAGCGAGGCAAGCAGGGCGAACGTCACGGTCAGCGCAAAGGGGAGGAAGAACTGGCTGACGATGCCGCCCACGAAGCCGATCGGCAGGAAGACGGCGACGGTCGTCAGGGTGGAGCTCGTGATCGCGCCGGCCACCTCGCGGGGACCCTGGAGCACGGCGGTCAGGCGGTCCTCGCCCATCGCGCGGTGCCGGTAGATGTTCTCCAGCACCACGATCGCGTCGTCAACGACCCGGCCCACCGCCACCGCCAGGCCCCCCAGGGTCATGATGTTCAGGGTGATCCCCGTCACCTGCATCACGACGAGCGCGGTCAGCACGGAGAGCGGGATGCTGACGGCCGCGACGAGCGTGGAGCGAAGGCTGAACAGGAACAGGAAGATCGTGATCACGGCGAACAGGGCGCCCAGCCCACCCTCGTGGAGCAGGCCGTCCCGCGACTCCTTGATGAACGTCGAGAGGTCGGAGACCGTGACGATCTTGAGCTCCGGGTGGCTCGCGGCGATCTGGGCCAGCTTCGCCTGGACCGCGTCCGCGACATCGACCGTGTTGGCGTTGGCGTTCTTGCTCACCGTGATCGTGAGCGACGGCTGCCCGTTCGTGCGCGCGTAGCCCGTCGTCGCTACCTGCGCGATCGCCACGCTCCCGATGTCGGAGATGTGGATCAGGGTCGGCGCGGCGGGGGTCGTCGCAGCGGCTGCCGGCGCAGGCGAGGCGGCGGCCGCGGCGGGGTTGGCGCGCAGCATGCCCACGACGAGCCCGGAGACCTGGTCGACGCTCGTGAAGGAGCCGGACGTCGAGACGGGGATCTGGGTGCCGTCGGTCGAGAGCTGGCCGGCCGGGAGCGTCAGGTTGTTCGCGGTCAGGACGCCCTCGACCTGGTCGATCGAGACGCCGGCGGCAGCCATCTTCAGCGGGTCCAGCGTCACGACGAGGCGGCTGGTGAGACCGCCCGCGAGGTCCACCGATGCGACGCCGCCGAGGCCCTGGAGGTCGGGCACGACCTCCGCCGCGGCCACCTGGGCGGCCGCCGTCTCCCCGTTCGGGCCGCTGCCGGAGATCGACGCGATGATGACCGGCGACGCGTTGATGTCCAGGGAGCTCACCTTCGGCGTCACGTTCTGGGGAAGCGCGAGCGCCGCCACGTTCTGGGCGATCGTCGCCGTGGTTGCCTTGACGTCCGTCCCGTACGAGAACTGGGCGACCACGAGCGCAAGCGAGTTGGCCGAGGTCGACTGGATCGTGTCGAGACCCGGAACGCCGGAGATCGCGCGCTCGATCGGCTTGGAGACCTGGTCGGCGACGTCCGAGGCACCCGCGCCCGGGTCCGCGGCGACCACCGTGATGATCGGCAGCGCAATGTCCGGCAGCAGCTCCTGCTTGAGGCTCCCCCAGGCGGAGATCCCGGCGATGAACAGCGCGACGGCCAGCAGGAGCGCAACGCTCCGCTTGCTGACGGCAAGCTCGGTGAGTCGGCTCATGGCTGGCCTCCTGGGGCGTGGAAATCCTGGCTTGGGTCGGGAGCCGCGGCAGGCGAGACCCCTGGGGATGGGGCGTCGGCGGCGGCGGCGAGCAGGAACGTGGCGCGTTCGACCAGGTCGAGCTCCGCATCCCCGAGGCGCTCGAGGACCCGGCGAAGCTGGGCGGCGTTGAGCTCGCGGAAGCGCTCCAGGTCGGCGCGCCCGGTCGGCGTGATCGTCACGACCACCTGGCGGCGGTCGGCAGGGTCATCGTGGCGGTCCAGGAGCCCATGGTCCACCAGGCGGTCCACCAGGCCACTCGTGGTGGAGATTG
>CAZKXK010000036.1:0-13365 GCA_964556585.1 uncultured Anaerolineaceae bacterium | reverse complement strand
GGTCATGCGGAGTCTGGCCCCGTCGATCATCGAGTTCGCCGACCTCGGCACATTCATCGACGCGCCGGTGCGGACCTACTCCACGGGCATGCGGGCGCGCCTCGGGTTCGCCATCGCGACCGCGATCGCGCCGGACATCCTGCTGCTCGACGAGGTCCTGGGCACGGGCGACGAGGAGTTCCGCGGCCGGAGCCAGCAGCGCATCCGGGACATGATCGGGCGCGCCAAGGCCATCGTGCTCGTGACGCACGATCTCACGACCGTCACCGAGTTCTGCAACCGCGCCCTGCTGATGGAATACGGCAAGATCCTCTACCAGGGCACGCCCCAGGAGACGGTCGCCTTCTACCGGGAGCGGGTCCGCCAGCGCAAGCAGCGGATCGACGAGGCGAGAGCAACCGCGGCGGCCACCCTGCCGTCGCCGGCCGAGCTGGACCTGCCCGCGTCGTAGCCCGTCCGGCTAGCGGGCCCCGGGCGGACCGATGGCGTCGAGCCGCTCCCGGAGCGCGGCGAAGAACTGCGCCGAGATGCGCCCGGGAGCGCGCTCCCGGGCGATCGCCAGCGCCGCTGCGCGCGTCGTCGCCGCGGCGCCCGGTCCGCCGAGCTCGGCCACCGCGCGCATCGCCCGCGCCAGGTCCGCGCTGTCCCCCGGGGAGAAGGAGCGCGACGTGTCGGGGCCGAGCAGCTCGGCGATCCCCGGGACGTCCGGCGCGACGACCGGGAGTCCGAACGTGTATGCCAGCAGGAGAACCCCGGAGTTGAGCGTGCGCCGGTAGGGGAGCACGACCGCGTCGGCAGCCCGCAGGTATACGGGCATCTCCGCGGCCGGGATCCGGGTCGCCCGGACCAGGATGCCCGGGTGGCGCTCGGCGCGACGGACGAACGAGGTCGCGACCGGGTCATGATCGGGCGCCCCGGCGACCAGCAGGCGCCGCCGCGAGTCTTCGGCGTAGAGCACATCGAAGGCGAGCATGAGCTCGTCGAGGCCCTTGTATGGCTTGATGGCGCCGAGCAGCGCGTAGACCGTGTCGTCGACGTCGAGGTCGAGCTGGAAGCGCGCTTCCTCGCGCGTGATCTCCGTGTCGTACGCCCCGAGGTAGCTCGGGTGTGGGACGTGGAAGGTCCGCTCCGGTGGCAGGGCGAACAACCCCGCCACGGCCGCGGCCGTGTCCGCGGCGAGGACGTGCACGGCGTCGGCCCTGTCCAGGACGGCCTGCTGGAGGGCTGCCTCGTCATCCGCCCGGACGGAATCGTGCGGGAGCACGTTGTGGACGGTCCACACCAGCCGTCCGCCGGTCGCCCGGAACCGGTCCAGGCGGGCGAGGAAGTCGGTCGTGGCGGCTGCCGCGCCGTCGGCCGGGACGCCGGCCAGGACCGTGTTCGTCCAGTGCAGGTGGAGGACGACCTGCACTCCGAGGCTGCCGAGCCCCGCCACCGCGTCGAGCTCGTCCAGGCGTGCCATCGGGAGCGGGGCGAACCCGAGCTCCCAGGCGGACCCGTAGAGGAGCGCCTGGAATGGGTTCAACCGCGCCACCGGGTGGTAGGCAAGGAGGACGGGGCGGTCCACCCCGAGGGCGTCCAGCTGGCGGACGGCGCCCAGGCCGTCAAGGTAGGCGGAGCGACCCTTCAGCTCCCCGCGCAGCTCAACCCGCATCCGGCCCCTCCGGTCCGGGCAGCCGCACCCCGATCCGCGCGTACAGGTCCCGGTAGCGGAGCCCGTTGCTCGCCCACGTTCGCTCCGCCGTCACCCATGCCCGGCCGGCGGCGCCGAGGCGCCTCGCCAGGGGGTTGTCGTCGAGGACCTGCTCCAGGACCGCGACCAGGCCGTCCACGTCGCCGGCGGGGAACCGCAGGCCGCGCTCGTCGGGCGCTGCAACCTCGACGAGCGCCGGCAGGTCGCTCACGACGAGCGGCAGGCCCGACGCGAGCGCCTCGAACGGCTTGAGCGGTGTCACGAAGCGCGCGGCCCGGTCGTCCCGGCGCGGGACGACGAACACGTCGAACTGCGCGTAGTACGCCGGGACCTCGTCGTGCGGGACCTGGCCCGCGAAGACCACCGCGTCCGCCACGCCCCGCTTCGCGGCCAGCGCCTCGAGCTCGCCGCGGCGCACGCCATCCCCCACGATCAGGCAGGCGACGCTACGCCCGCGGGCGCGCAGGCGGGCCGTCGCCTCCACGAGCAGCTCCTGTCCTTCGCGGGCGTGGTCGAGGTTCCCCAGGTAGCCGAAGACGGCGCGCCCGGTCAGGCCCAGCCGATCGGCGAGCGCCGCGTCGCGCGGTCGCGGGGCGAAAAAGTCGACGTCCACCCCGTTGGCGACGACGACCGCGCGGTCCTCGGCGACCCCCCGCTCGATCACCTCGCGGCGCATCGTCTCGGACAGCGTGACCACGGCGTCCACGGCGAGCATGGCCCGCGTCTCGGCCGCCCAGCGGCGGCGCGCGTACTCGGCATGCTCGCCCGCGTCCGCGTTCGACGACCAGGTCCCCTCGAAGAAGGAGCGCATCTCGTAGACGACCGGCACGCCGAGGTGCGCGCCGAGCGCCAGCCCGACCAGGGCCCCATCCGAGCCGCGCGGACCCGACGCGGCGTGGATCACGGCCGGTCGTTCGTCGCGCGCGACGCGGGCCGCCAGCCAGCTGTAGTCGCGCAGGGCCAGGTCGTCGGGACGGTCGTCCGGGTACGCGCCGCCGGGGTCGAGGCGGTGGTACCGGATCCCGTCGACGACCTCCAGGGCCGGCGCGCCGGCAACGCCGGCGTTCCGCGGGAAGCCCGGCGGGGTGACCACCACCGGCGTCAGGCCCGCGTCCCGCTGGGCGAGGACCATGTACTGGCTCCGCGTCGTGAACCCGGTCTGCCGGTGCGGGACGGACTCCTTGAGCAGGTGGAGCACGACGCCCGGCCGCGGCTCGACCGGGCGGCCCGGTCCCGGGATCCGCGGCAGCCAGCGGGGATCGGTCTCCACCAGGCGGGCCACCGTCTCGCGCTCGACCCGGCCCAGTCCGGGCTCGTCCGCCACGGCCCGCAGGTCCGCCAGCGCGTCCAGCGACGCGTTCAGCTCGCCCAGCCGGGACAGGGTGAACCGCCGGAGCGACAGGAGGCGGGCATTCGCCGGTCGCTCGGCCAGGCCCGCTTCGATGCGAGCGAGCGCCTCCGCCGCGCGATCCCCGTCGAGGTCGGCCCGGATCTGCTCGAACAGGGCCGGGTCGGGCGCGTCGACACGGCGCGCGGGGCGCTTCGGCTCGCGCCCGGTCACGAACGCCGCGATGTCGCGTCCGATCCAGGCGAGCGCCTCGTCTCGCGGCGCGGGAAGCAGATGGGCCACCGCCCGCGCGGCGCCCCGCAGGGAGGGCCCGCGGCGCGGCCGACTGCTGGGGACCGGATCCCGTGTCATCGCCGGCAAGGATAGCGGGCTAACCGAGCGCTCCGAGGCGCTCGTAGAGCTCGCGGTAGAGCTGGCCGTTCCGTTGCCAGGTGCGATGCTCGAGGACCCAGGCCCGCGCATTGCGCCCCAGGCGATCCCGCTCCGCCTGGTCGTCGAGGAGCGGCTCCAGGACGTCCGCGAGCGAGACCGAATCCTCGGGCGTGAACGAGCGCCCGGTCTCGCCTTCCTGCACGATCTCGAGCAGCGCCCCGACGCCGCTCACGACCAGGCAGCGCTGCATCGCCATGGCCTCGTACGGCTTCAGGGGCGTGACCAGCTGGGAGACACGATCGGCCGTCCGCGGCACGACGAAGAGATCGATGACCGAGTAGTAGGCCTCGATCTCCGCGTGGGGCACGCGCCCGGTGAAGATGGCCGCCCGGTGGTCCAGGAGGCCCAGCTCGTCGGCGCGCTCCTCGAGCGCGCCGCGCTCCTCGCCGTCGCCGACCAGCAGCAGCCGGACGGGACGGCCGCGATCGCGGAGCAGCCGGGTGGCCTCGACCAGGTAGCGGATCCCCTCGTAGCGGACCATGCTGGAGATGTAGCCCAGGACGATCTCGCCGGGCGCGATGCCGAGCCGGGCGGCGAGCCGCTCGTCGCGGGCACGGGGCGTGAAGCGAGCGCCGTCCACCGCGTTCGGGACCACCGTGATCCGCTCGGCCGGGATGCCGCGGGCCACGATGTCGGCCTTCATCGTCTCGGAGAGCGTGACGACCGCGTCGGCCGCCGCCATGCAGGCCGTCTCGACGGCGCGTCCGCGCACGTACCGGTCCGCCTCGGCCGCGCCCTCGCCGACGCGCGACACCCAGGTCTCCTCGAGGAAGCCCCGCACCTCGTACACGAGCCGGATGCCCAGGCTGTCGCGGACCGCGAGCGCCGCCTGGGCATTGAGGAAGTTCGTCGTCGGGTGGAGGACCACGGGCCGGAGCTCGGCCGCGAGGCGTTCGAGGCCGGCCGCCGTGCGCCCCACGATCACGCCGGGCGCCCCGCTGAGCGGCATCCCGGGTTCGATCCGGTAGTAGGGGATCCCGTCAACGTGGTCGATCGCCCGGCCGGCCCGGCCCTCCACGAGCGGGAAGCCCACCCGGGTGACCATGCGGGGATCCAGGCCGGCCTCCCGCTGCGCGAGGGCAACCTGCTGGGCCCGGACGGTGTAGCCGGTCTGCAGCTGGGGAAGGGAGTTCGTCAGCAGGTGCAGGATCCGGCCGGGGACCGGGGCTCCGCCGCGCCCCGCGACCCCGGGCAGCGGCGGTCGCCACGCAGGGTCGAGGACCTGCAGCTCCGCGCTGGCCCTCTCGATGATGCGACGGTGGCGGCGATGCTCCCCCGGGCGGCGCAGCGCGAGCTCGGCCATCTCCAGCGCGTCGCCGTAGCGCCCGGCCGCGAAGGCGAACTCGGCCCCGAGGCTGGCCCGCTCGTATCCCTCGGGCAGCTGGTCGACGAGCGGCTTCGCGCGGCTCACCTCGCCCACCGCGAGGCAGACCCGGGCCAGGCCGACGAGCGTGGCGGGCGCCGCGCCGGGTGCTGTCCTGTCGATCAGCGCCAGGGCATCCTGCGTCCGGCCCAGCTCCCACAGGAGCATGACCGCCGCCGGCGCGGCGATGGGCTGCAGCGGCCGCCTCGCGGCCAGCGCAGTCAGTGCCGCCAGCGGCGCCCCGAACAGGCGCGCCCGGAGCTGGGGCGTCATCCGGGTCGTGATGCGGTGAAAGGCCGCCAGCTTCCGGTAGCGCAGGATCCGGCGGACCTCGCGCAGGGCGAGCGGCTGGGATGCGCCGGGGGCCCGGATCCGTATCTCCGGCGCGCGGAGCCTCATGCGACGCCGGTGATGGCGCCGGATCGCCCGGCCCGTCGGCCGCCTTGCCGCGCCGCGCCGGGCATTGGGTGATACTGCCCACGATCCGGCCGCCAGACCCGCGGCCGTGCCCGCCAGCCCCAGAGGAGATCCATGCCCGGGACCGTAGCACACGTCGTGGGCGCCAGGCCGAACTTCATGAAGGCCGCGCCCGTGATCCGGGCGCTCGAGCGCGCCGGCGTGGCGCAGGCGATCATCCACAGCGGCCAGCACTACGACGCGGCCATGTCGGACGTCTTCTTCCGCGACCTCGGGCTGCCCGTGCCGGACCGCAACCTGGGCGTGGGCTCCGGATCTCACGCGGTCCAGACGGCCGCCATCATGGTCGCCCTGGAGCAGGCGTTCGGCGAGCTCCGCCCGGCGCTCGCGGTCGTCTACGGCGACGTGAACTCCACGACCGCCGCCGCGCTCGTCGCGGCCAAGATCGGCCTGCCGCTGGCCCACGTGGAGGCCGGGCTGCGCAGCTTCGACATGACCATGCCGGAGGAGGTCAACCGGCGCGTCACCGACATCCTCTCCGACCTCTGCTTCGTCACGAGTCCGGAGGCCATGGCCCACCTGGCCCGCGAGGGCGTGCCGGCCGACCGGATGCACTTCGTCGGCAACCCGATGATCGACACGCTGCTCGCCAACCTCGACCGGTTCGACCCCGACCGCCAGCGCGCCGCGCTGGGCCTCGGCGGGCGCTACGCGGTCGCGACGCTCCACCGGCCAGCCAACGTTGACGACCCGACCACGGCCCGGCGGCTCGTGGAGATGCTCGGCGCGATCGCGGCCCAGCTGCCGGTGGTGCTTCCGCTCCATCCGCGCGGCCGTGCCTCGCTGGCGGCGGCCGGGTTGGGCGAGCTGGCGGCGGTCCGCGTCGTGGAGCCGCTCGGCTACGTGGACTTCATCTCGCTCGTCCGCGGCGCGGCGGTGGTGGTGACCGACTCCGGGGGGATCCAGGAGGAGACCACGATCCTGGGCGTGCCCTGCCTCACGGTCCGGCCCAACACGGAACGGCCGATCACGATCACGCACGGCACGAACCGCCTGGTGACCCCCGCCGAGGCGCCCCGGGCGGTCGCGGGCATCCTCGACGGTTCGTTCGCCCTGCCCGCCGAGCGGCCGCCGCTGTGGGACGGCCTGGCCGGCGAACGGATCGCCCGCGTGATCACGGCGTGGCTCGCCTCCCGCTGACGGCGCGGAGGATCGTCCCGCCCCGCGGACGGCCGGCGACCCGGCCACGGCCTTCGGCCGCCGGAGGCATCGCGTGACGCACCCATCACGCCCGTCACCCGCCAGCCGTTAGGATGGCGCCGATGCTTCCGGCTTCCCACCCACGCCGCCGCGCGCGGCCGATCGCGATGCTCGTCCACAGCTACTACGAGGAGGATCCGCGCGTCCGGCGCGAGGCCGAGGCGCTGGTGGCAGCGGGGCATGCGGTGGACGTCTTCTCGCTGCGCCGGCCCGGCGACGCGCCGGCCGGGACGCTCGAGGGCGTGCGGATCACGCGTCTCGACGTCCAGCGCCACCAGGGCTCGCCGATCGCGACCTACCTGCTGGAGTACGCGGACTTCACGGCGCGGGGCACGCTCGCGCTGGCGCGGGCGCACCGGCGCCGGCGCTACGGGCTGGTCCAGGTGCATACCCCGCCGGACTTCCTCGTGGCGGCTGCGCTCCCGCTTCGTCTCCTGGGCGTGCCGGTGATCCTCGACCTGCACGAAGCCGTGCCGGAGTTCTTCCGATCGCGCTGGCCCGGCCTCGCCCGCGGCCCGGTGCTGGCCGGCCTGGCCGGCATCGAGCGCCTGTCGATCGCGGCCGCGACGCTCGCCCTGTCCGTGAACCAGGCTCGCCACGAACGGCTCGTCGCCCTCGGCGTCCCGGCGAGCCGGCTGCGCGTGGTCACGAACGGGCCGGTGCTCGCGCGGTTCGACCCGGCGGCCCAGCCGGCCCGGGCCTTCATGCAGGACGGCACGCTCCGCCTCGCCTACGCGGGCGCGCTGACGCCGCTCTACGGGCTGGACGACGTCCTCGACGCGATGGCGCTCCTCGCGATCCGGCGCCCGGAGCTCCCCGTGGAGCTGGACCTCTACGGCCGGGGTGACGAGCAGGACCGGCTCGCGGCACGGGCGGCGGACCTGCAGCTCGCCGACCGTGTCCACTTCCACGGGCGGGTGCCGATCGACGCGGTGGCCGGCCACCTCGCCGCGGCCGACGTCGTCCTCTCGCCGATCCGGCGGACGCGATTCTCCGAGATCAGCCTCTCGACGAAGGCGATCGAGGGCGCGGCGATGGGGAAGCCGGTGGTCGCCGCGGACATGCCGACGGCGCGCTTCTACTTCCCGGGCGAGGACCTCGCCTGGTACGCGCCGGACGATCCGGCCAGCCTGGCAGGCGCGATCCTGCGGGTCGTGGACGATGGGGCCGCCCGCGACGCCGCCGTGGCCCGTGCCACGCTGACCGCGCACGGCCTCGCCTGGGATCGCGAGGCCCCGGGGTACGTGGCCCTTGTCGAAGCGCTACTCCGGGATCGTTCATCAACCTGACGTCCGGCGCGCCGGACGCCTGCCCAGCCAGGGAGACACCGTGAACCAGCACCCCACCGTCGCAGTCATCGGCCTCGGCTACGTCGGGCTCCCGCTCGCGATCGCGTTCGTGGAATCCGGCTGCCGCGTCATCGGGGCCGACGCCAGCCCGACGCGCGTGACCGAGCTGCGCGGCGCCGCGTCGCCGATCGACGACATCACCGACGAGCGGCTGGCGGCGGCCCTGGCGGCCGGCCTGGAGGTCCACCTTTCCGCCGACGCCCCGCTGGGGGACGCGGAGGCGGTCTTCGTCTGTGTGCCCACGCCGATCACGGAGTCCAAGGACCCGGACCTCCGGCCGGTGCTGTCGGCCGCCGAGACGATCCGTCCGGCGCTCCGGGCCGGGCAGCTCGTGGTCCTCCAGTCCACCACGTTCCCCGGGACGACCACCGGGCCTTTCCGGGAGGTGCTCGAGCGCGGCACGGGCCTTCTCGCCGGCCGCGACTTCGACCTTGCCTTCGCGCCGGAGCGGGTCAACCCCGGCGACCCGGCCAGCGCGTCGAAGGACGTGCCGCGGCTGGTCGGGGGGACCACGCCCGAGGCGACGGCGCGGGCGGCGACGCTCCTGGGGAGGGTCAACGACCGGGTCGTGCAGCTGTCGTCGCCGGACGCGGCGGAGATGGCCAAGCTGCTGGAGAACGTCTTCCGGAACATCAACATCGCCTTCGTCAACCAGCTCGCGCTGCTCTGCGAACGGATGGGCCTCGATGCCTGGGAGATCATCGACGCCGCGGCGACCAAGCCGTTCGGGTTCATGAAGTTCACGCCGGGGCCCGGGGTGGGCGGGCACTGCATCCCGATCGACCCGTACTACCTGGCCTGGCGGGCTCGCCAGTTCGACTTCACCGACCGCTTCGTCGAGCTGGCCGGCGACATCAACCTCCAGATGCCCCGCCACGTGGTCGACCTCGTGACCGAAGCGCTCAACGCGCGCGGCCGGGCGCTGCGCGGCGCGAAGGTGGGCGTGCTCGGGGTCGCCTTCAAGCCGAACGTCCAGGACGCCCGGACGTCCCCCGCGGCCGACGTGCTGGCGGGCCTGGCGGCGCGCGGCGGCGAGGTCCGCTTCCACGACCCGCACGTGCCCGCGTTCCGCGACGCGGACGGTGTCGCGCGCGAGTCCGTGGCGCTCGACACGCTGCTCGCCGAGAGCGACGTGATCGTGGTGGTGACCGCCCACGCGGCAATCGACTGGGTCAGGGTCTACGCGCAGGCGGACCTCGTGGTGGACACCGTTAACAGCGCGCGCGGGCGCGCCGTGCGCCCCGGCCAGGTGATCCGGCTGGGCGCCGGCTGGTCGCGCTGACCGGTCAGCCGCGCCGCTCCAGGACCAGGTTCGCGAAGGTGTAGCGCAGGCCCAGGCGTTCCCACGTCACGACCCGCTCGTCGCAGGCGAGGTCCAGCGGCCGGACGGGGACCAGCCCGACCGACTCCGCCAGCGGCAGCCAGCCCGCGATGTCGGCCGGCGTGAAGATCCGGACCGGGCCGCCGTACGCGGTCAGATGGGCCGTCTCGATCGGCTCGCACCAGAAGTCGGTGGACGTCACGAGCAGCCCGCCCGGCCGCAGGAGCCGGGCCGCCTCGCGCAGGTACGCCCCGATGTCCACGCCGTGCTCGACCACGCTGAGGCAGGCGATCGCGGCGAAGGACCGGTCCGGGAACGTTGTTCGGGTCAGGTCCATCGGCTGGAAACGGATCGGCCCGGTCCGGGCGGGCGCCTTCCAGACGAGATCGATTCCCTGCAGGTCGCGGTACCCATAGAGGGCGAGCCAGGGAAGGAGACGCGTGTAGGACGGTGCCCCCATCTCGAGGATCGGGTCGGCCCGGTCGGTGCGGTCCAGGATCATCCCGAGCGCCACCAGGAGGTCCCAGTTCTTCGGCGCGTCCTGGTGGGGCGGCAGCCCGCAGGACCGGACCTCGGCCACGGCGGCGGCCGCGTCGCCACTCGTTCCGAGGGCGCGGTTGACCCACGCTTCCCAGGTCCGGCGGGGGCGCGTCGGGTGGAGCGAGGCGCCCTCGGCCGCCAGGCGGCGGCGCAGCGCCCGGTTGCCGTCGGGCGGGTCCAGGCGCCGTCCCAGCGCGACCCGCCAGCCGGCCACCCGTCGCCTCGTGCGACGGAACGTGGCGCGCGCGACGTTCCGGGGGTTCACGGGCGGGACCTCATCGGGGGTACCCTAGCACGCTGGGGCCTGCGCCCGGGTTGACGCACGGCCGCCAGTCCCGGGTGCGGTACCATGCCGGCGACCCCCGATCCGCGCGCGGCCGCGCGTCGCGCCCAACCTGTGAGCACCAACCACCCATGACCTTCCGCGCTCGCCCCACCACGAAGCCGACGACCCGCCGCCGCGGCACGCACGCCGAGGATGCCCGTCGGAACCTGTACTTCAACCTCGGCTTCGGTCTCATCGTGGTCGTCGCCATCCTGCTGCTCGTGGGAGCCGGGGCGGCCACCTGGATCAACCAGCACTGGGCGGCCGTGGCGACGGTGAACGGCGTGTCCATCACCAAGGACCAGCTCAACGACCGGGTCAAGATCGAGAGCTTCAAGCTCAGCGACGCGGAGTCGCGCACCAGGCAGAGCGTGCAGGAGAACCACATCTCGGCCGCCCAGGGACAGCAGGTGCTCCAGTACATCGCCCAGCAGCAGCAGCAGATCAGCAGCGTCGCGCTGGAAGACGCCATCGACACGGAGCTCATCCTGCAGCTCGGGACCAAGCGGGCCGCGGTCCCCACCGACGCGGCGATCACGGCCCAGGTCACCACCGACGCCACGACCGTCGAGAGCCGCCACGTCTTCCAGATCCAGGTCGTCCCGGAGGTGAGCGCGGGCGCGACGACGCCCACCGCCGCCCAGGTCGCGGCAGCCCAGGCCAAGGCCAACAGCCTGCTCGCCGACCTCAAGGCCGGCAAGACCTGGGAGAACGTGGTCAAGGAGTCGGGCGACGCGACCGCCGCCGCGAACAACGGCGACCTGCTCTTCATCAACAAGGGCAGCACGACGCCCGATGAGGCCTTCGTCAACGCGATCTTCGCGCTCGCGGCGCCCGGGTACACGGACGTCATCCAGGGGAGCGACGGGACGTTCCGGATCGGCCGCCTGACCGAGATCGCGCCGGCCCAGGTCGATGCGACCTATACGCAGCGAATCGCCGCCGCCGGAATCAGCCTGGACGCCTATCGGCGGGTCGACAGCGCCATCGTGGTCGGCAGTTTGATCACGGCGCAGCTCACGGCCCAGGTCATCAACGCGCCGTCTGAGCAGCGCCAGGTCTCGGTCATGGTGCTGGAGGACAACAGCGGCCAGGGCGTGCTGCCCGGGGCGGTGCTCGTCAAGCACATCCTCTACTCGCCGAACCACAATGCGTCCGGCGCCTCCGCGCTCGCGGCCACCGACCCGGCCTGGGCGGCTGCCAAGGCGGAAGCCGAGGACGCCTACGCGAAGCTCAAGGCGGGCACCGCCACGTTCGTCTCCCTGGCCCCGTCGAGCGACGACACCGGGTCCGCGACCACGAACGGGTTCCTGCCCTACTTCTCCCAGGCCGACACGACCACCCAGCTGGACCCGGCGTTCGCGGCAGCCATCTACGCCCCCGGCCTGAAGCCCGGCCAGCTCCTGGCGCCGGTCCAGTCCGCCTTCGGATGGCACGTGATCGAGTTCGTCACGGCGGCCGACCCGACCACCTGGGCCACCCAGCTCGCGGGGGAGGCGTCGGCACCGGGCGCGGACTTCGCGAAGCTCGCGGAGGACAACTCCATCGATCCGTCGGCCAGGGACGGCGGATCCCTGGGCTGGATCGCCAACTACCAGCTGCCGGCCGCCCAGGAAGCGGCCATCAGCGGCCTCTCGGTCGGCCAGGTCAGCTCACCCGTCTCCGCGAGCGACGGGATCCGGATCTTCAAGGTCACGGCCGTGCAGACGCGCCTGCCCGACGCCACCCAGATCGCGACGCTCAAGTCCGATGCCTTCAACAACTGGTACCAGGGCGTGAAGGCAGATCCGAAGCAGACCACGATCGTCCGGCTGACCGGCTCGTCGACCGGAGGCTGACGACCGCATGCTGGACGGGCTCCTTGCCGAGGCGCGGTCGCGCTGGGGACTGGACCCGGCCGACGGGCTGGCGGTGATCCCGGCCGAGCGCCTGATCGGCATTCCGCTGGAGCCGACGCAGCCGACGCTGATCGTCCCGCTTGCGGCCTTCCGGGCCAGGATGCCGGCGAGGCCGCCATCGCCGCTGCCGGGACGGCACGGCCCCGGCGGGGATGACCCGATCGCGGTCATCCGGCGCCTCTACCCGGCGGAGCATCCCGTCGGGCGGTTCGGGGAGCCGGACGGCACAACGGTCGGGGAGCTGGCTCCGGCCGACCTGGCCGGGCCGCTCTACCTCGCTCCGGTCGCACCGGAGGCCGCGTTCGCCTCGCCGTGGGGGATGCCCTGGCTCTCCGACCGGCTGCGGGCCCCGGATGGCTGCCCGTGGGACCGTGAGCAGACCCACGACTCGCTCCGCAACCACCTGCTGGAAGAGGCGTACGAGGTCTACGACGCCCTCGCCGACGGGGCTACGCCCGCGCTCGCGGGCGAGCTCGGCGACCTCTGGCTCCAGGTCGTGCTGCACGCCCAGCTGGCCGCCGAGGAGGGCATCTTCGATCTGGCCGACGTCCAGGCGGCCCTCGCCAGCAAGATCGTCCGGCGCCATCCGCACGTCTTCGGGGACGCGGAGGCCCGCACCGCCACCGACGTCAACCGGCAATGGGAGCGCATCAAGCAGGCGGAGCGGGCGGCCGAAGCGTCGGCCGCGGCGGGCGCGACGAGCGACTCGCCCGCCCAACCCAAGAGCGCGCTGCACGGGATCAGCCGGTCGATGCCGGCCCTGGCGGCCAGCCAGGAGATGCAGGAACGCGCCGCCCACCTCGGCTATGACTGGCCCAGCGTCGATGGGGTCCTCGCCAAGGTGGACGAGGAGCTCGCGGAGCTCGCGGAGGCATCCTCGCCGGCCGAGCGCGCGGAAGAGGTCGGCGACCTCCTCATGGTCCTCGTGAACCTGGCGCGGCACCATGGCGTGGACGCGGAGGCGGCGCTCCGCGGCGCGAACGGCAAGTTCCGGCTCCGCTTCGGGGTCGTGGAACGCCTGGCGGCCGTCCGGGGCGTCGCGCTGCGAGACCTCTCGTTCGCCGAGCTGGACGTGCTCTGGGACCGGGCGAAGGCGGAGCTGGCCGCCTCGGCAGGGGCGGCCGACCACGCCGCCGGCGATGGCGCTGCGCAGGAAGCTGGGCCGGCATCCACCGGCGGGGAGGGACCACCATGACGATCGGGAACCGCGCGCCGGTCGGGCGGCCGTCGGGGCGGCGGCCCGACGAGCTGCGCGCCGTGAGCTTCGCCCTCGGGCCGCTGAAGTGGGCCGAGGGGTCCTGCCGGATCCGGGTCGGGGACACCGAGGTCCTCTGCGCCGCGACCATCGAGGATCGGGTCCCGCCCCACCTGCGCGGGAAGGGCACCGGCTGGGTCACCGCCGAGTATTCGATGCTGCCG
>CAZKXK010000035.1:4184-13864 GCA_964556585.1 uncultured Anaerolineaceae bacterium | reverse complement strand
CTCGGAGCCGGTCAGGATCGGCCGGCGCCCGCCCGGCCGCGCCGCCGGCGCCGCGCCCTGCTGCTGGTTGCGCTCCTGCTGATCGTGCTCGCCGGCGTGGCCGGCGGGACGGCGGCGTACCTGTATCTGCCCACAGCATCGATCGTCCTGACGATCCGCCCGTCCCCGCTGGCTCCGGTCGCGTTCGTCGTCACGGCCGATCCGACCGCGACCGCTTCGGACCCGGCTGCGGCGGTCGTGCCGGCGACCATCGTGGACATCCCGCTCACCGCCAGCGGCACCTTCCCGTCCACCGGCAAGCGCATCGACCAGGCCGCCGCGACCGGGAGCGTGCGCTGGCGGAACTGCGACCCGACGCGGTCCTACACGATTCCCCAGGGCACGCTCGTCCGCACGCCGGGCGACGTCGCGTTCGCGACGTCGGAGGCGCTCTTCCTGCCGGTGGCGATCCTCAACGTGCCCAAGATCACCTGCCAGGACCGCGTCGTGGACGTCACCGCGGTCGCGCCGGGCCCGACCGGCAACGTGGCCGCCGGCACGATCACGGTGATCCCGGGGCAGTACAACAGCGTCGTGATCTCGGTCGTGAACCCGGCCGCCACGACCGGCGGTGTCCGCAACGAGTATCCGAAGGTCGTTCAGAAAGACGTGACGGCGGCACTGGCGGCGCTCGGGAAGCAGCTCGATGCCCAGCTCACGACGGCGGCCGCGTCTCCCACCGGGCTCGCGGCCGGGAGCACCGTGTTCCCCGAGACGGCAACCAGGGAGGCGGCCATGCCCACGCTCGACCCGACAACGCTCGTCGGCCAGGAAGTTGCCGAGTTCACCCTCGGGGAGACAGCCACCGGGACCGTCGTGACCGTCGACCAGGCGCCGATCCTGGCGCTCGGTGAGGCCCGCCTGGCGGCCGCCGTGCCGGCCGGCCGCGACCTCGTCGCCAGCTCCGCCCGCGTGAGCGTCGGGCCGGGCAGCGTCGACGGCCAGCTCGTCCACTTCAGCGTGACGGCCGTGGCGCAGACGGTCCCCCGCGTCGACGAGGCTGCGCTCCTTGCGCAGCTGAAGGGTCGGACGGCGGCCGAGGCGCAGGCAGTCCTCGCGCCGTACGGGGACGTGAACGTGACCCTGTGGCCCGACTGGGCGAGCACGATCCCCAACCTGGACGCTCGTGTCGACCTTCGGGTGGTTGGCCCGGCGGACGTCTCATCGACGCCGGCGCCGTCGGCGTCGGCAGGTCCATGAGGCGCCTGCTGGGCGTCGACCTTGGGACCCGGCGGATCGGCCTGGCGCTCGCCGAGCCCGGTGCCCTCCGGGCCCGGCCGCTCGCCACGCTGGGTCGCGGTCGCTCGCTGGCGGCGGACGTGGCGGCGCTCGTGACGGTCGTCGAGGCGAACGCGATCGGGGAGCTGGTGGTCGGCCTGCCCCTGGACATGGCCGGGGGCGAAGGCCGCGCCGCGGTCGCCGCGCGGGCCTGGGCGGTCGCAGTCGCCACGGCCACGGGATTGCCGGTCACGCTCCGCGACGAACGGCTCTCCAGCCACGTGGCAGAGAGTCGGGTGGGGCCGGCGAAGCGCGGTCCGTCGGGCGGCCCACCCGGCCCGGCCCGTCGTGCCGCGAACCGCGCCCGGATCGACCGGGAGGCGGCCCGGGTGATCCTGGAGGACGAGCTGGCTGCCCGGGAGCTCGGGAGCCCCGGCGAGCAGGTTGGCGCGCCGCGAGCGGGCGGGCCGCCGGAACCGCCGTGGCCGCCCGCGCCGGCCGGCCCGGGGGAGTCGGGTACCCTTGGAGCGCCCCCGACTCATGGCGGCGGCTCTGCCCCGGGAGCGCCCGGGACATCCGGGCCCGGCTCCGCCCCGCACGAGGACCCCGCATGACGATCCGCCGAGGCGGCAATCCCCGGGACGACAACGGTTCCGCGACCGAGCGACCGTCGATGGCGCATCGACCGGGCGAGGCCGTCCAGGATGCCGGGACGCAGCCTCCGGCACGCCGCTCGGCGCGCCGCTCCGGCACGGTCTCCTCGTCGGAGCTGGTCCGGCGGAGGGGCGGCGGGACCGGTGGCGGCCTGCTCCGGTTCGCCGCGTTTCTGCTCGTCGCCGCGGGGCTGGTCCTGGTCGTGCTCGCGACGGTCGGGCGTCCGATCGTGCGCGGCTTCGTCGCCGGCATGGCGGGCGAGAACCCCAGCGCGCTCGGGATCGGCTTCGTGGCCGACATGGTCCGCGAGGATCTCGGGCCGGTGCTGACGGAGCCGGCGGGATCCGATGCGGCGGACGTGACGTTCGTCGTCCAGCCGGGCGACACCGCCGCCACGATCGCGGACCGGCTGGTGGCCACGGGCGTGCTCCGAGATGCCCAGGCGTTCGTGCTCGTCTCCGTCGAACGCAACGTGACGACGAGCTACCAGGCGGGGAGCTTCGTTGTCCGCCAGACAATGACGCCCGACCAGCTCGCCACGGCGCTGCTCACGCCGCCGCCGCCGCCCGTCCCCCACGTGACCCTCTCGATCCGGACCGGCCTGCGCCTGGAGCAGATCGCCGCGCTGATCCAGGCGAAGCCCGCCGATCGCGGCCTCGCCGGCCTGACGATGTCGGCCCAGGCGTTCCTGGACCTGGTCCGCAACCCTCCGGCATCGCTCCTCGCGGACTACCCGTGGTTGCAGATCCCGAAGGGAGGAACGCTGGAGGGGTACCTGGCCGCGGGTGACTACGAGCTCCTGCCCGACGCCACACCAGAGGACCTGGTGCGGATGATGCTGGACCAGTTCATCACGAGCGTGGGGCCGGAGCGCATGAAGGTGCCGGCCTCCCGGGGCCTCACCTGGACCCAGGTCCTGACGATGGCGTCCATCGTGGAGCAGGAGGCACGCCTCGACTCGGAGAAGCCGAAGATCGCCGGCGTTCTCCAGAACCGGATCAACCCGCACACCGAGGCGGCCGGCTTCCTGGGGTCCGACCCCACCGTCCTCTACGTGAACGACACGCTCCAGCTGGCCAGGCTGCCGATCGCGAAATGGGTCAGCTACGTCTTCTGGGCCCCGCTGCAGGCGCCGCTTTCGGCGAGCATCCCGGCGGCCATCGCCGCCTACAACACGTACACCACGAAGGGCCTCCCGCCG
Organism: uncultured Anaerolineaceae bacterium; assembly: GCA_964556585.1. Lineage (GTDB taxonomy): Bacteria > Chloroflexota > Limnocylindria > Limnocylindrales > CSP1-4 > CTSoil-043. Next base: position 10,752 of record CAZKXK010000035.1, on the reverse strand, counting down.
GGGCCCATCTGCACGCCGACCGTGGCGTCCATCGATGCCGCGTTGAACCCGGACACGCGAGGCGGCTACCTCTTCTTCCTGGCCAAGAAGGACGGCACGACGGTCTTCGCCAGGACGTATGCCGAGCACCTCGCAAACATCGCCAAGTACGGGAGCTGAACGGATGCGCCGCCCGATTCCGGCCGACTTCGCGCCGCCCCCGTCCGCGGCTCGACACCTCGCCTGGGAGGAGGCCGACCGAGCCGCTCGGCCCGCCCGGCTCGCCCGCCTGCGGGCGAAGCTCACGGCTGGCGGGTTCGACGCCTACTTCGGCCTGCGGCGCGAGGAGATCCGCTACCTGGCGGGCGTCGTCCTCGGCGAGGGAGAGGAGAAGGTGGCCGGCCATTCGGGGCGCTTCCTGGTCTCCGGCGACGCGTTGGTCGTGCTGGCCGACAGCCGCTACACGGTCCAGGCGCGGCACGAGGCGCCCGATGCCCGCCTCGAGCCGGTGACGTACGACCTGCCGGCGCGCTGGGCGGAGCTGTGCGCCTCGATCGGCGCGCGGCGAGTGGCCGTGCCGGCGGCCGACGTCAGCCACGCGCTGTGGGGCGAGCTGGCGGCGGCCGCGCCCGGGGTGGAGCTGGTGCCGGCCGAGGCGTGGGTGGACGCGGACCGGGCCGTGAAGGAACCCGCCGAGGTCGAGCGGATCGAGGCCGCCTGCGCCGTGGCCGACCGGGCGCTTGCAGCCCTCCTCCCGGAGATCCGGCCCGGCCTCACGGAGGCGAAGCTGGCCTGGCGGCTGGAGGTGCTCATGCGCGAGGGCGGCGCCGAGGCGCTCGCCTTCGACGTCGCCGCGCTGGCTGGCCCGGGGGCGGCACTACCGCACGGCTCCCCGGGGGCGCGTCGCATCCGTGCCGGCCAGGTCCTGCTGTTCGACTTCGGCGCCCAGGTGGCCGGGTACCGCAGCGACATGACGCGGACCCTGTTCGTGGGGGAGCCGCGCGCGGGCGACCTGGCCATCTACGACCTCGTGGCGCGGGCCCAGTCCGCGGCGATCGCCTACCTGGAGGACGAGCTCGCGGCCGGCCGCGTGCCGGACGGCCGGACGGCCGATGGCGCGGCCCGCGACGTCATCGCGGCGGCCGGCCACGGCGGGCACTTCGGCCACGGGACCGGGCACGGGATCGGCCTCGCCACGCACGAGGTGCCGTCGCTGTCGCGGGCGGCGCCGAAGACGCCGCTGCCCAGCCCCACGGTCTTCTCCGTGGAGCCCGGGGTCTACCTGGAGGGCCGCACCGGCGTCAGGATCGAGGACCTGGTCCTGCTCGACGTCGCGGCGCGCCGCGTGGAGCGCCTGACTCGCTTCCCGCGGGAGGTCCTGGTCGTCGGATGACCCGCCCGCCGATCGGGGACGGCCCGGCGATCCGGGCGGCCCCGTCTGGTAGGATCAGGACGACCACCACGATCACCCGCGCCGGCGTCCGCCCGTTCCCGCCGGCCCCCCGAGGGAGCCCCGCATGATCTCCACCGGTGAGCTGCGCAAGGGCGTCGTCATCGAGCTCGACGGCGACCTCTGGCAGATCCTCGACTATCACCACATCAAGATGGGCCGCGGCTCGGCCCAGGTCCGGATCAAGCTCAAGAACGTCAAGAAGGGCTCCACCGTCGAGAAGTCCTTCCAGGCGGGCGAGAAATGGCCGCGCGCCCAGCTGGACCGGCGGCCGATCCAGTTCATGTACCGCGACGGAGACGACTTCCACTTCATGGAGATGGAGTCGTACGAGCAGTTCCACCTCAGCGCGTCCGAGCTGGATGACGCCGTCAACTACATGAAGGACGGCATGTTGCTGGACCGGATCAGCTACGAGGCGGAGACGCTGGGCGTGGAGCTGCCGATCACGGTGGACCTGCTGGTGACCGAGACGGAGCCCGGCTTCGCCGGCGACACGGCGACCGGCGCCCGGAAGGCGGCCACGACCGAGACCGGCCTGGTCGTGCAGGTCCCCCTTTTCGTGGTCGAGGGCGACACGATCCGGGTCGACACGCGCACCGGCGAGTACCAGACCCGGCTGTAGCGGCCGCGGCGCGCGTCGGATCCCGGCAGCCACCGCCCGTGCACGGCACCGAGCCGCCCGACTGGGCGCTTCCCAGCTGGGACGCGCTGGACGTGGGGGGCCGACCGGCCGGCCGGGCCGGGCCGGGCCGTCCCTCCGGGGCGTTCGGGCTCCGCGTCCTGGGAGTCACCGAGGTCACCCACGTGGTGCGCGACGCGCTGCGCGAGGATCGGCGGCTGGCCGATCTCTGGGTGGAGGGCGAGGTGGGCCGCGTGACGGTCAGCTCCGCCGGGCACGCCTACTTCACCCTTCGCGACGAGAAGAGCCAGCTCCCCTGTGTCTTCTTCCGCGAGGACCGGCAGGCCAGCGCGTTCGAGCCCCAGACCGGGATGCGCGTCGTGGTCCACGGCCGCATCGACGTGTTCGATGCGCAGGGCGTCTACCAGTGTTACGTGGCGGCGATCCAGCCGGCCGGCTTCGGCGATCTCGCGCTCCGCTTCGAGCAGACGAAGGCGCGCCTGGCTGCCGAAGGCCTGTTCGAGGCGCGACGCAAGCGTTCGCTGCCGGCGCGGCCGGCCACGATCGGCGTCGTGACCAGCCTGTCCGGCGCGGTCGTCCACGACATCCGCCGCGTGCTGGCGCGACGCTGGCCGCTCGTCACGGTGGTCGTGAGCGCCTGCCGGGTGCAGGGCGGCGGGGCCGCGGAGAGCATCGTGGCGGCGCTGGGTCGCCTGGCCCGGTATGACGCCATCTGCCGCGAGGAGGGCCTGGCGGAGGCCGCGCCCGGCTGCGTGATCCTCGCGCGCGGGGGTGGCTCGCTCGAGGACCTGTTCGCCTTCAACGATGAGCGGGTGGTGCGGGCCATCGCCGCCCACCCCGTGCCGGTGGTGAGCGGCGTCGGTCATGAGACGGACGTGACGCTGGCCGACTTCGTGGCCGACGTGCGGGCCCCCACCCCGTCCGCCGCCGCGGAGGTCTGCGTGCCCGACCGCGCCGATGTGCTGGCCGCGCTCCGGGCACGCCGGTGGCGGCTCGACGAGGCGGCGAGCCGCGAGATGATGGGCCGATCCCGGCGCGTCGCCGCGGAACGGCGTGCCCTCGACGGCCTCCGCCCCGCGGCGCAGCTCGCCGCCGCCCGCGAGCGGGCCGGTTACCTGCTCGACCGGGCAACCGCCACGATGGTCGCCCGCTTCGCGGCGGACCGCCGGGCGTCCGAGCTCGCCGGTCGCGGGCTGGTGCCACTCGTGCAGGGACGCCTGCGGAACGGGCGCGGGCGGCTCGCCTCCGCGGGCGCGGCGCTCGGTGCGCTCGGCCCGGAGGCGACGCTGGCCCGGGGTTACGCGATCGTCCGGCGGGTCGAGGATGGGGCGATCGTCCGCGACCCGGCCGCGTCACCGCCCGGGACACGGCTCCGGCTTCGCGTGGCCCGCGGCGAGATCGCGGCCCGGGCGGAGGGGGAGCGCGGTGCCTGACCTCGTGCTCTTCCTGGGGCTGATCGCGCTCGTCGTGGTTGCCAGCATCGGCCTTGGTATGCTCGCGGCGGCCCGGCTGGCTGCCTGGGACGACCGACGCGCCGCGGGCGAGGATACCGCCCGGACGCAGGCTGGAACGCGGCCGGCCGGCACGGCCGACCCACGATCGAAGGGAGGTGACCCCGGTGGCTGAGGCACCCGACGCGCTGGACCGGCTGACGTTCGACGTCGCCCTCGCGGAGCTGGAGCGGACGGTGGCGGAGCTCGAGGCGGGCGGCCTCCCGCTCGAGGAGACGATCGCCCGATACGAGCGCGGCGTCGCGCTGGAGCAGCGCTGCGAGCAGCTCCTCGCCGATGCCGAGCTCCGCGTGCGCCGGCTGGTGGAAGGGGCCCGCGGCGCGCTCGCCGTCACCGAGCTCGCGCTTGACGCCGACGGCGGGGAGATGCCGTCCAACCCCGCTCCGGGGGACCCGGAGTAGACTCGCGCAACCGCCCGCGGGTGCGATCCGCCGGGCCGCCTGCCGCGAACCACGAGCAGGAGAGCCGCCGCCGGCGGTGCACCAGGCGCGTCCATCAAGGAGCCAGCACGTGGCGATCCTCCCCGGCCTGCAGGGCCCGGCAGACCTTCGCGGCCTCAGCGACACGCAGCTCCTGGAGCTGGCCGAGGAGATCCGGCGGACGATCATCTCCACCGTCGCGGTGACGGGCGGTCACCTCGGATCGTCGCTCGGCGTGGTGGAGATCACGCTGGCGCTTCACCGCATCCTCGAGTCGCCCCGGGACCGGATCGTGTGGGACACCGGCCACCAGGCCTACCCGCACAAGCTCCTCACCGGCCGGTATGCGCGGTTTGGGACGCTCCGCCAGCTTGGAGGGATCGGCGGCTTCCCGCGGCGCAGCGAGTCGGAGCACGACGTGTTCGACGGCGGCCACGCCGGGACGGGTCTCTCGATCGCGGCAGGCCTCGCCACCGCGCGTGACGTCCGGCACGGCATGGAGCGGATCGCGGTGGTCGTCGGCGACGCGGCCCTCATGAGCGGCCTCTCGCTGGAGGCGCTGAACGACCTCGGCCACCGGCGCACGCCGGTCCTCATCATCCTGAACGACAACGAGATGTCCATCAGCCCCTCGGTAGGGGCGCTCTCGAAATACCTGTCCGACATCAAGCTGTCCACCGCCTGGCAGCAGTCGAAGCGCGGCTACGACCAGCTGGTGGAGCGGGTCCCGATGGTCGGTCCGACGGCCCTGGAGTTCAGCCGCCGCGTGCGCAAGTCGGTGGTCAGCTTCGCCCAGCCCGGCCAGCTCTTCGAGGATCTGGGCATCACCTACATCGGCGTGGTTCCCGGCCACGACCTACGGGCGCTCGAGCACACCTTCCGTGGTGCCCTCGCCATGGACGTCCCGGTCCTCGTGCACGTCCGGACCCAGAAGGGGCGCGGCTACCGTCCGGCGGAGAGGGACCAGGTCAGCTTCCACGGCGCCGCGCTGCCGCCGATGGCCGACACCCATGAGGCTCGCCGGGGCGGTCCGGCCAGCCCGTTCGGAGCCGGCGAGATCTCGGCGGTCTCGACCGGGGCGCGCGCCCGCAACGGCGGGGCGGTGCCGCCCGCGGCGGAGCAGGCCGGCGTGCCCAAGCAGCCCAACTACACGTACTACTTCGCCCAGGAGGTCATCGCCGCGGCCCGCGAGGATCGCGACATCGTGGCGATCACGGCGGGAATGCCCACCGGGACCGGCCTCAACCGGTTCCAGGCGGAGTTCCCGGAGCGGTTCGTGGACGTCGGCATCGCGGAGCAGCACGCAGTCGCGCTGGCGACCGGGATCGCCCTGGGCGGTGGCCGGCCGGTGGTCGCGATCTACGCGACCTTCCTCCAGCGTGCCTTCGACCAGATCATCCATGACGCGGCGCAGAACGACCAGCCGATCCTGATCGGCGTGGACCGGGCGGGCCTCGTCGGCGAGGACGGGACCAGCCACCAGGGCATGTTCTCCTACCCGGCCCACCGCCAGGTCCCGAACCTCATCATCGCCGCGCCGAAGGACGAGCAGGAGCTCCGCTCGCTGGTGTGGACCGCGCTCGCCCAGGATCACCCGTTCGCGCTCAACTACCCGCGCGATCCCGGCTTCGGCGTGCCCGAACGGACCCCGCAGGTGCTGCCCGTCGGCCAGGGCGAGATCCTGCGCGACGGTCGCGAGATCCTGCTGGTCGGCCTCGGGCCGATCGTGGCGCGCGGCGTCGCGGTGGCGGACGCGCTGGCGGCGGAAGGCTGGTCCGTGGGCGTGATCAACGCCCGATTCCTCAAGCCGATCGACCGCCAGCTGATCCTCGACCAGGCGCGCGGGAAGCGCCTGGTGGTGACGCTGGAGGAGGGGACCGCGATCGGCGGGTTCGGCTCCGCGGTCCTGGAGGTGCTGGAGGAGGCGCGGCTGGCCGATCCCGCCTACCGGGAGGTCGCGCTCAAGATCGTCGGCATCCCCGGTGACCGGTTCGTCGACCACGGCTCCGTCGGCGACCTGCGCCGCATCACCCGCCTGGACGCGCCGGGCATCCTGGACCAGGTCCACGAGACGCTGGCACTGCTGCACGCCGCACCCGCGGGCCTGCCCGCCGATCCGCCCTCGGCCACCGCTCCCGCCTGACCCAGCGCGGCGGGCGGATACGCCGGGATGCAGCGGCGCGTGGCATCATCGCCGCGTGAGCACTGCCGGCCGCGCCGACCATCCGACCACGCCATCGGGCCCGGCGCGCGCCTCCGCGCGTCCCCGAGCGCCGCGCGTGCGGCTGGACCAGCTGCTGGTGGAGCGCGGCCTCGCCGGGACCCGGAGCCGGGCCCAGGCCCTGCTCCTGGGGGGTCGCGTGCGGGTGGGGCTGGGTGACGCGGCGCGCTTCGATCGGAAGCCGGGCGATCTGGTGGATGCCGGGCTGGCGCTGGAGGTCGCGACCCCCCTGCCGTATGTCTCGCGGGGAGGCGAGAAGCTGGCGGCGGCGCTCGATGCGTTCGGGGTGAACCCCGCCGGCCTGGTCTGCCTGGACGCCGGCGCCTCGACCGGTGGCTTCACCGA
>CAZKXK010000035.1:0-4084 GCA_964556585.1 uncultured Anaerolineaceae bacterium | reverse complement strand
ACCCCGCCGGCCTGGTCTGCCTGGACGCCGGCGCCTCGACCGGTGGCTTCACCGACGTCCTGCTCCAGCGCGGGGCGGCACGCGTCCACGCGGTGGACGTCGGGCGGGGCCAGCTCGCGACCGCGCTGGCCGGGGATCGGCGGGTGGTGGTCCACGACCGCGTGAACGCGCGCTATCTCGAGCCGGCGATGCTCGGCGAGCCGGCCTCCCTGGCGGTCATCGACGTCTCCTTCATCTCGCTCGGGCTCGTGCTGGGACCGGTGACCGCCTGCCTCGCGCCGGGCGGCCGGATCGTCGCGCTGGTCAAGCCGCAGTTCGAGGCCGGGCGCGGCGAGGTGCCGGGCGGGGTCGTGCGTGATCCGGCTGTTCATCGGGCCGTGTTGGAGCGCGCGCTGGCGACCGCCCGGAGCGCCGGGCTGGTCCCGCTCGACGTCGCGCGTTCCGCGCTGCTGGGGCCGGCCGGAAACCGCGAGTTCTTCGTCCACCTGGGCCTGCCCGGCGCCTCGGCTCCGGACGGGGCCCTGGCGGAGGAGCGCCCGGACCTGTCCGCCCGGGTCGCGGAGTGCACGGCCGCATGACGGAGATCCGGCGCATCGGGTTCGCCTACAACCCCACCAAGGTGGACGCGGTGGAGCTCTCCGCGCGCGCGGCCGGCTGGTGTGCGCTCCGCGGCATAGACAGCTGGACGCTCGCGTCGGGCGACCACGCCGCGCTGGTGCGCGCTCTGCAGGACACGCAGGTGCTGATCGTCCTGGGCGGTGACGGCACGTTCCTGCGGGCCGCCCACGCGGTCACCGAGGTCGACGTCCCGCTCGTCGGCGTGAACCTGGGCAAGATCGGGTTCCTGTCCAAGGCGGAAGCCCATGAGCTGGAGCCGCTCCTCGAGAAGATCGTGGCGGGCGCCTACCGCCTGGAGCCCCGGATGGCCCTGCGGGGAGCGATCCACGGCCCGGACGGCGGCGCGCCCCGCCGCACGTTCGTCGCGCTCAACGACGTCGTGGTGGCGCGCGGCTCGCTCGCCCGGGTCGTACGGCTGGAGGTGGACATCGGGCCGTCGCACCTCGCGACGTTCGTCGCGGATGGGCTGGTGGTCGCCAGCCCGACCGGCTCCACCGGCTACTCGTTCTCGGCGGGCGGCCCGATCCTCGACCCGGTGAGCCGGAACCTGGTCGTCTCGCCGATCGCGGCCTACCTGTCCGCCATCCGGTCGGTCGTGGTCAGCCCGGACCACGTGGTGCGGTGCCACGTGGTGGAGGCCCATGAGGCGCTCGTCTCGATCGACGGCCGCGAGGATGTGCGTCTCTCGGTCGGAGACGTCGTGACCGTGGCTGCCCTCCAGCGGCCCGTCCGCTTCCTGGAGCCGGATGGCGCGCTTCCGTTCTGGGACCTCCTGCGCCAGAAGGCGCAGCTGCTGCCCTCCTGACCGATGGCTGACCCGCGCGGCCCGGAGCCCGCCGCCGGGCGACTTCTCGAGCTCGGGGTCGTGGACCTGGCGCTCATCGAGCGCGTGCGGATCACGTTCGCCGCGGGGTTCAACGTGCTCACGGGCGAGACAGGCGCCGGGAAGAGCCTGCTGATCGATGCCCTGGGCCTTGCGCTCGGGGCCCGGGCGGACCCGGGACTGGTCCGCCACGGCGCCGAGGCGGCCCACGTGGAGGCGCTGTTCGACCGGCTTCCCGAGCCGCTGGTCTGCGTCCGCGAGGTCGGCGCGAACGGCCGCTCGATCGCGCGGGTGGACGACGAGACCATGACCGCCGGCCGCCTGGCCACCATCGCCGGGCCGCTCGTGGAGATCCACGGGCAGCGGGACCAGGGCCGGCTCCTCGACGAGCGCTGGCAGCGCGAGCTCCTGGACGGCTATGGGGGCCACGCGGCGGAGCGCGCGGCGGTGGCCGCGGCCGTGGCCGCCTGGCGGGCGAACGAGGCGAGCTTGGCGACAACCGCGATCGAGCCCGCGGAGCTCGCGCGTCGGATCGCGCTCCTGGAGCATGAGGCGGAGGAGATCGCGGCCGTCCGCCTGGTCCCCGGCGAGGCGGCCGCCATCCGGGCGCGCCTGGATGCGTCGCGGCACGTGGAGGCGATCGCGCGCGGGTCTGCGGCCCTCGCCGGGTTGCTGGCGGGCGACGAGCGCGGGCCGGAGTCGGCTCCAGGCGCCCGCGAGCAGGCAGCGCTCGCCGCTGCCGAGGCCGCTGCCCTGGCGCGGCTCGACACGCGCTACCAGCCGCTCGTCGAGCGGCTCGCCGGCGCCGCGGCGGAGCTGGAGGACCTCGCCCTGGAGGTGCGCCATCTCGCCGAGACGGTGGAGCACGACCCGGCCGCCCTGGCCGCGCTCCAGGCCCGCCTCTCGCTGCTGTACACGCTGGAGCGCCGCTACGGGACGGACATCGAGGGCCTCGCCGGGCGGGCCGGGCAGGCCGCCGTGGAGGCCGATCGGCTCCGCAACCTCGGCGCGGAGCGGGAGCGGCGACGCGCTGACGGGGAGCGGCTGCTGGCCGAGGTCGCCGAGGCGTGCGCCGTCCTGTCAAACCGCCGGGCGAGCGCGGCCGACGACCTGGGCCGGGCCGTGGAGGCGGCCGTGGAGGAGCTCGGCCTGCGGGGGACGCGCGTCAGCGTGTTCGTCGGGCGGCGGATCGCCGCCCCGGACGAACCGGCGATCGAGCTCGGCGGGGACGCGGTCGCGTTCGACGCGACCGGCGCGGACGCCGTCGTGTTCCAGATCGCGCCGAACCCGGGCGAGCCCGCCAGGCCACTGGCGAAGATCGCCTCCGGCGGCGAGCTGTCGCGCCTGGCGCTCGCGATCGAGGAGGTGCTCGCGGCTGCCGACGCGACGCCCACGCTCGTGTTCGACGAGATCGACGCCGGGATCGGGGGACGCAGCGCCGACCCGGTGGCGCGCACGCTCTGGCTCCTCGGGCAGCGCCACCAGGTCCTGTGCGTGACGCATCTCCCCCAGATCGCGGCGCATGCCGACGCGCACTTCGGGATCCGCAAGGTGGAGCGGGCCGGCCGGATGGTGACGGAGGTTCGCCGCCTGACCGACGAGGAGCGCCTGGACGAGCTGGCCGCCATGATCGGCGGCCCGGGAGGCGGCGTGGCGGCCCATGCGTCCGCGCAGGAGCTCCTGGAGCGGGCGGCGGCGTTCCGGGCGTCGCGATCGCCTGGCGGGGGCGCGCGCCGCTGATGCCGATCGACGGGCCGCGAGCCGAGGGAAAGGGGTCCGCCCCGCGTGGCGAGGGACGGGAGAGGAGGCGCAGCCGGACCCGTCCGATGCCGCCCGGCACGCCGCCGGACCTCGTCGCGGCGATCGAAGTCTTCCTGCTCCATCTGCAGGTGGAACGCGGCCTCTCCCCGGCCACGCTGTCCGCCTACGGCGCGGACCTGCGCCACTTTGCGGCGAGCCTGGAGGCGCGCGGCGGATGGGAGCGCTCGCCGGACCCGGCGGTCGCGTACCTCGGGCGCCTGGCGAGCTCGGCCGGCCCGGGCGGCGTGCGGCTCCGGGCGACCAGCCGCCGGCGACGGACCGCGGCGATTCGCGGCTTCTATCGCTTCGCACTGGCCGAGGACCTTGTCCGCGTGGACGTGGCCACGCACCTGGACCTGCCCCGCGAGCCGCGTCTCCTGCCGGATCCGCTCGGCGTCGCGGAGGTCGCCCGGCTCCTGGAGGCGGCCGGCCCGGGCGGCGCGCCGGACCCCTCCCGGGACGGCGGTCGCATCCGGTCGCGCGCCCTGCTGGAGCTGCTCTACGCGGCGGGCCTGCGGGTGAGCGAGGCGACCGGGCTGGACGCGGACGACCTGGACCTCGACGCGGCGACGGTCCGGGTGATCGGCAAGGGCGACAAGGAGCGCCTCCTCCCCGTCGGCGAGGTGGCCGTCGAATGGGTTCGCCGCTACGCGGCGGACGTCCGACCGGCCCTGCTCGCGCTCCATGCCGTACCCGCCCACCGGGGCGGGCCGGTCTTCCTGGGGAGCCGCGGTCGGCGGCTCACCCGCCAGCAGGCGTGGGACGCCGTGAAGCGCGCGGCCGCGGCGGCCGGCCTGGCGGGGAAAGTGACGCCGCACACCCTGCGCCATTCGTTCGCCACCC
>CAZKXK010000034.1:0-14006 GCA_964556585.1 uncultured Anaerolineaceae bacterium | reverse complement strand
CGTACGGCCTGGCGCTCTTCGTGGGGGGCTTCGTCGGCGGCGCGGTCATCCTGCTGGCAACCCTCGTGCTGGCCTGGCGCCTGGGCCATGACCCGAGCGATGCGGCCGTCGCGGCACGGCTGCCCGGCCGCCCGACCGACCGACGGGGAGCAGCCTGGCTGGCCGCCGCGGCGAACCTGCCACGCCGGTCGGTCCGGGGCGGGCTCGTCCTGGTGGCGCTCGCGCTGGCGGTTCTGCTCGGGCTGTCCCTGGCCGGCGCCTGGCAGACGGTCGCGCTCTGGATGCACCGCGTTCCGTACGCGGCGACCGGAGCTGCGGTCACCGACCCGAGCTTCGGGCTTGACCTGGGCTGGTGGATGTTCAGCCTGCCGTTCCTGCACCTGGCAGCCAACCTGGCGGCCGCGCTGCTCCTGGCGAGCCTGCTGCTGACCGGCGCCGCCTACGGGCTCGTCGCGGTGCGCGGAGCGGACGTCCGCGGCCCGGGCCCACGGCTGCACCTGGCCCTGCTCGGCGGCCTGCTGCTCGCGGCCGTCGCCGCCATGCAGTGGGTCGGCCGGTACGACCTTGCGTACGCCCAGAACGGCTTCGTGACGGGGGTCAGCGCCACCGACGCGGCGATCCGCCTCCCGCTCGCCGCCATCACCACCGCGTCGACGATCGCCGCGGCAGTGGGGCTGGTCGTGCTCACGCTGGCCGACCGTCCCCGGCTTGCGCGTCGGGCGGCGATGCTGGGCGGGGCCTGGTACATCGCGCTCCTCGTCGCGGGGGCCGTGCTCCCGGTCGCCTACCAGAAGCTCTTCGTCGCGCCCAGCCAGAACCTCGCCGAGGCGCCTTCCATCGCGAACAACATCGCCCTGACCCGGCGCGGCTTCGCGCTCGACACGTGGACGCTCGCTTCGGACACTGCCCGGTCCAGCCTGACCGCCGCGGATGTGAGCAATGACCAGGCCACCTTCGACAACGCCCGGCTGTGGGACCCCAGCCCGCTGGGCGCCACGCTCGACCAGCTCCAGACCGTGCGCCAGTACTACACCTTCACCTCGGTCAACATCGATCGCTACACGATCGACGGCCAGCCCACCGCGGTCATGCTCTCAGCACGGGAGATGGCGAACGCGAGCACGTCGTGGATCGCGTCCCACATCCTCTACACCCATGGGTACGGGCTGGCGATGCTGCCAGTCAACGCCGTCGACGCGGACGGCCTGCCCCACCTGATCATCCAGAACCTGCCCGTGACCCAGTCGCCGGGGGCCCCGTCCGTCACGCAGCCGCGCATCTACTTCGGGCAGCGGCCGTCCACGTGGGTTCTCGTGGACGCGAAGAGCAACGAGTTCGACTACCCGTCGACGACCGGCAACGGCAGCGACGTCGACACGCGCTACACGGGAGGTGCCGGGCTGGCGCTGGGCTCGCCTGCCGCGCGCCTCTTCTGGGCCTGGAACCTGGGCGACCTGAACCTGGCGATCAGCGACCAGGTCACCACCCAGACGAAGCTGCTGCTGCACCGGAGCCTGGCTGACCGCCTGGGCACCCTGGCCCCGTTCCTGGCCCTCGACGGAAACCCCTACCTGGTGGTCGCCCCGGACGGGCACCTGGTCTACGTCCAGGATGCCTACACCATCACCGCGGGGATGCCCGACGCGACATCGGTCCAGGATGCCACGCTCGGCGCGACCTACAACTACATCCGCAACAGCGTGAAGATCACGGTCGACGCGTACGACGGCACGACGCACTTCTACGTCGCCGATCCCACCGATCCCCTGGTCCGCGCCTGGCAGGGCGTGTTCCCGACCATGTTCGAGCCGCTCTCCGCGATGCCGGCCGGGCTCGCCGTGCACCTGCGCACGCCGGAGGCCATGTTCAACACGCAGACCCAGATGTACGCCGCCTACCACGTGACGGACGTGGCCAGCTTCTACAAGAGCGACAACCTGTGGACGATCCCCGCCGCGCCGGCCGCGTCCTCCGCGACCTCCGCGTCCGCCACGCCCTCCGCGTCCGCCGGGTCCACGGCGGCCACGGGCGCCAGCCCGGCCCCGGTTCCCGGCGCGTACTACGTGGAGATGCGCCTGCCCGACCAGGGCCAGCCGGAGTTCGTGCTGGTCCAGCCGATGGTGCCCGCATCCCGGCCGAACATGATCGCCTGGGTGGCGGCCCGCAATGACGGGACCGCGCGCGGCCAGGTGATTGCGTACGAGCTCCCCGCTAACACCACCATCCAGGGCCCCACCCAGATCGAGGCCCGCATCGACCAGGATCCGGTCATCAGCGCCCAGATCAGCCTGTGGAACCAGAGCGGGTCGCAGGTGATCCGGGGGAGGCTGCTGGTGATCCCGGTCGGGACGTCGTTCGTGTACCTGGAGCCCGTCTACCTCCAGTCCAGGAGCTCGGCCTTCCCGCAGCTCACCAAGATCGTGGTCGCCTCGTCCGACACGGTCGGCTGGGGCGACACGCTGGCCCAGGCGCTCGCGGAGGTGACGAGCGGTGCCGGCACGGGCGGCCAGTCAGCCGGGGCGACCGGGACGGGCGCGGGCGGCACCGGGCAGACCGGGACCAGCCCGACCCCGAGCCCCGCGGCGAGCCCCCCGGCCGGTCTCCCGACCGACGTGGCCGGCCTGATCCGGTACGCCGACGCGCATTTCGCGGCGGCGAACGCCGACCGGGCCGGTGGCAACCAGACTGGCGCCGACCAGGAGCTGCAGCTGGTCCAGGCGGCCCTCAACGCGCTGAGCCAGCTGAACGGCGTTCCCGCCGGATCAGCCGCTCCGTCCGCGTCAGCCCTTCCGGCGCCCTAGCGGCAAGCCCCGCCCGGACACTGTCACGACCGACGCGGTCGTCGTCACCGCCGGCGCAGGCGGAACACCGCGGCAAGCGCCCCGAACACGGCGGCCAGCGCGAGCGCCCCGCGCCAGTCGAAGAGGATCCTGGCCTCGCCGTCGACCCGGCGCGCCACCGCGAAGCCGATCACCGTGGCGGGGCCAGCCTCCACCCGGTTCGCGACGACGGCCCGCACGAATGACTGCTCGACGTGGACCTCCTGCGCGACGACCGCGCGCACGACCGCCTGGGAGACACGCGCCTCGCGCGCGACGATCCCGCCGACGAGGCCGCGTTCCAGGGAGGCCTGCCCGGCGGCAATCCCGCCCACCACGCCGGTGCGGACATGGACGTCCTCGGCGCGGATCCCGCCGATCACGCCGCTCGCGAGCTCGACCGCGACGTGCGGGGCCGGCTCCGGCGGCGGCGCGGGGGCGGCGGCAACCCTGGCGGTGATGCCGGCCGGAGCCTCGGCGGGGAGGTCCAGGCGGCCTTCGGGCGCCGCAACGGCCGGGATTGCCTGACGGGCGGCGCGCCGGCGGCGGGGCGGTGGCGTGAGGGCGGACGTGGTCGTGGGCTCGTCGGTCATCGAGATCTCCTCGCCGGGCACGCGCAGCGCCGAGTGTGCCCCGGTCACGCTCAAGCCTACCCCGGCGAGCCCGACCGCGGGCGGTGGCCGGGTCGGCGGGGTATCGTGGCGCCCGCATGCGTGGCAGGACGGTCGGCCTGGTCATCGTGGCGCTCGCCGCGGCGGGCGCCTTCGCCCTCGTGACACTGGCCGGGACCGGCGCCCTCGGTCCGGCACCACGTCCGCCCGCCGCCCCCACGGCATCCGGCCCCGCCCTGGCCGGCGCCGGTGCACCGTCTGCGGCCACCGAGGTCCCATCGTCCCTCGCGCCCCCGAGCAGCGCGCCGAGCCCGACCCCGGTCCTCGTCCCGGCACCGCTCACCGGGCGCCTCGTCGCGCCGGCGCTCGCCGCGCGGCACCCCATCGCCGTCATGGTGGACGACCAGGCGGACGCGCGGCCCCAGTCGGGGTTCAACCAGGCCTCGGTGGTCTGGCAGGCCCCGGCTGAGGGCGGGATCCCCCGCTACATGCTCATCTTCGGCGAAGGCGACCCGCCTTCGGTCGGGCCGGTCCGCAGCTCGCGCCAGTACTTCATCACCTGGGCCGCGGAGTGGCATGCCGTCTACGTCCATGTCGGCGGCTCCCCCCAGGCGCTCGCGACCCTGGCCACCTCCGGCCAGGGCCAGCTTGTCTACGACGCCGACGAGTTCCGCTGGGGCCCCACGTTCCTGTGGCGGATCACGCAGCGGGTCGCGCCCCACAACGTCTACACGGACGGCAAGCACCTGCGCGAGCTGGCCGCCCGCGTCGGGGCCACCTCGCCGCCCAGCGGCCCCATCTGGCTCTTCGGTCCCGCGGCACCGCTGGCAGACCGGCCCGCGGGCGGCACCATCACGGTGACGTATCCGGCCAACCAGATCGGCTACCGCTACGACCGCGCCTCGAACACGTACCTGCGCTCCGTGGAAGGCGCGCCGCAGGTCGACGCCGGCGACGGCCGGCAGGTGGCCCCGGCGAACGTCGTCGTCATGACCGTGGTCTTCGGGCCGCTGAACGACGGGCATCCCAACAAGAAGCGCCTGGAGGCGCAGAACATCGGCTCGGGCCCCGCCTGGATCGCCACGAACGGCGTCACGATCCAGGGCACCTGGCGCAAGGATTCCATCGACGCGCCGACGCGGTTCTACGACGCCGCCGGGCATGAGGTCGTCCTGACCGCGGGCCAGACCTTCATCCAGGTCGTTCCCCCCGGCACGCCGGTGCAGATCGTGGCCGGGCGGAGTCCGGCGACCGGTTCGGGGCCCGCGCCCCGCTAGGCGTCCAGGCGCCGGGCCGCGGCCGCGTAGGCCTCCCGCGTCCCGCGTGCCACGTCCGCCCACGTCCGGCGGCCCGGCGCGGCGCACGCGGCGGCGGCGTCGGCGATCGCGCGATGCACGCGTTCCTCCGCCCACGCGGCCCGCAGGGCTGCCGCGAGCCGGTCCGGGTCCCGGGGCGGCACCAGCAGCCCGGCCGACCCCACTGCCTCGGGCACGGCGCCGACGGCGCTGCCGACGATCGGCGTCCCCATCGCCAGCGCATCGAGCACCGGCAGCGCGGCCGAATCGGCCAGGACCGGGTGGAGGGAGGCGCGCGCTCCGGCGCGCAGCAGCGCCGCTCGCTCGGGGGACAGGCCGGGCGCGAACGCGAGGGCGTCCCCCACGCCGGCCTCGAACGCCTGGCGCGCGAGCGACGCGCGGTCATCCGGCGAGGCACCCAGCACCAGGACCCGCGGGGGCCACGCCACCGCTTTCGCCAGCCGCGCCGGCCGTCCCGCCGCCCCGAGGCGCCCGAGCGCCGCGAGCAGCGTCCCGAGGTCCTGCCGGGCATCGTAGCGACCCGGGTAGACGAAGTACCGCTCCGGCAGACCGAAGCGCTCGCGCTCGGTGGCGAGGCGTGCGCGCGCGGTGTCGCCTTCCGGCGTGCCGGCCGGCTCCGGCGGGTGGAGCGCGTCGTCACCGGCAAGCGGCACGATCCGGACCCGGGCAGGACGCAACCGGAGGAGACGCACGGCCGCGGCCGCAACCGCGTCGCCGGCGACGAGCACCAGCGCCGCGTCGCGGAGGAGCTGCCCGCGAAGCCGCTGGCCGAACCGCGCAGCCGGCGAGCGCCGGTACTGCTCCGGCAGCTCCCACGACGCGAGGTCCAGGAGGGTCGCGACGACCGGCAGGCCGGGACCGATCGGGAGCGCCCCGGCCACCGCGTGCGCGACCACCCCGGCCGCCCCGGAGGAGGCGGCGCCGCGGCCCGCGCCGAGGCCCGCCGCGCGCACGAAGAACGGGTCGAGCGTGAGCGCGCCCGAGCGGAAGATTCGGGTCGGCGGGAGCCGCCGTCGCCCGGCGAGCGGGAGGCCGGCGAAGGCGACCATGGGATCTTCGGCGCCGAGGTCGAGCAGCGGAACGAATGACTCGCCCGCCAGCGGGTTCGCCGCGAAGGCCGCCAGCAGCCGGCCCAGGTAGGCGGCCGTGACCGGCGCGCGCTCGGGGTCCTGCAGGGGCCGGACGTCGAGCAGGACGCGGGTACCGCTCGGGGCCGGCGCGGCCCCGCCCGTGCCGAGCCTCATCGCGAGCGGCGGGGTCCCCGCCCCCGCAGCTCGTCGAAGCGCAGCTGGCAGACCACGACGAGCGCCTCCACGACGATCCGGCGGCTCATCTTCGACTGGCCGACCCGCCGGTCCCGGAACGTGATCGGGACCTCGCGGACGCGGGCGCCCTGGCGCGTCGCGCGGTACGTCATCTCGATCTGGAAGACGTAGCCACCGGCATGCACGCCCTCAAAGTCGATCGCCGCCAGGGTCCCGGCCCGCCAGGCCTTGAAACCGCCGGTCAGGTCACTGGCCGGAAGGCCCAGGACCACCTTCGCGAAGAGGCTGCCACCCCGGCTGATCACGCGGCGGGCGAGCCCCCAGTCCACGACGCCGCCGCCCGGCGCGTACCGCGATCCGATGACGAGGTCCGCCGACCCGTCGGCGATGGGTGCCACGAGCCCGGGCAGCGACGCGGGATCGTGCGACCAGTCGGCGTCCATCTGGAGAACGGCGGTCGCACCGCCGTCGAGTGCCACCCGGAAGCCCGCCAGGTACGCCCGGCCAAGCCCCGCCTTGGCGGCCCGGTGGAGGACCCGGACCCTGGTATCGGCCGCGGCGAGCCGGTCGGCGATCTGCCCGGTGCCGTCGGGTGACCCGTCGTCCACGATGAGCAGGGTGGCGTCCGGGAGCGCGGACAGGATCGCCGCGGCGATCGGCTCCAGGTTGTCCGCCTCGTTGTAGGTCGGGAGCACGATCCATGGGCCCGGCCGCGCCGCGTCCGCGCGTGGCGAGGAGGCCGCGGCCGCGAAAGGCACGGCGGCCGCGAGCGGCACGGCAGCCGGGTCCACGGCCGCCGCCGGCGATGGTTCGGTCATGGGCCCAGTGTAGGCGAGGCGACGCCACCGCCGGACGCAGCGCCCGCCACGGATGGCCGGGCGCGACCCCTCGGGGAGCCGCGCCCGGAGAAGGTCAGCGGAGCCAGTAGGCCACGCTTGCGGCCGCCGGGCGGCCGAAGCGGTCGATGCCGGAGACCCCGACCGTCAGGCGGCCCGCGGAGCCGGTCCTGAGCCGGACCTGGACGCTGTACGTGGAGGTCCCGGTCTTCGTGGTCCTGTACGAGACCCGGCTGCGGCCGGGCTGGGTGACCCAGACAGTCGGATACGCGCGAAGCGCCTCCACCGCGACGACCGTGATCGTGACGACCTGGCCGGCGGCCGGCGTCGTGTCCGACGTCCCGATCCGGATCCCGTCGCTGTAGACCCACGCCTGTTCGGTCGTCGTCGTGATGCCGTCGGCCACGGTCACCTGGGCGAGGTAGGGCCCGGCCGGGACCACGGCCCCCGCGTCGCTGCGGCCGTCCCAGCGCACCGTGTACGAACCGGCCTCGAGCGGCGCGTTCGCGTCCCATGTCCGCACCGGGACACCGGCCGTGGTCGTCACCTGCCACGTCACGCGCGCCGGCCGGGCAAGCGTGAAGGACAGGGTTGAGACCCGGGGGTTCGAGCCGCTTCCGGCAGGCGAGATCCAGGCCGGGCTGGCTGCCACGGCGCTGCGCGCGGTTGCGACCACGAGGGGCACCTGCACCGCCGGGCTCATGTTCCCGGCCGGGTCGCGGGCCGTGACATCGAGGGCGTATGGCCCGTCGGGCACGAGCGCGCCTGCCGTGTCGAGGCCGTTCCAGGTGATCGCGCCGGCCCCGGCGGGCGCGGAGAGCGTCAGGGAGCGGATGATCGCGCCCCCGCTGCTCCGCAGGTCGGCCTGCAGCGTGGCCGCCTCGGACAGGGTGAATGGCAGGCGGGCGGTGTCGTTCAGACCGTCACCGTTCGGCGAGACGAGGATCGGGGCGCTCGTGCCGCCGGTGAGCGTGAGCACGGGCGGCGTGGCGTCCAGGGCAAGGACGGCCCCGGTGCTGACCGGCGGGTTGCCCCAATCGTCGGTCGCGGTGGCGGCCACCCGGTAGCTGCCGTCCGGAACCATGCGCCCGCTGCCATCGCGACCGTTCCAGATCGCCGCGAGCGCGGCGCCGGAGCCGGTCAGGGTGGCGACGCCCGTGCCCGCGGAGTCGGTGATGGTCGCCGACCAGCTGACGGGCTTGCTCGCCGTCGCCGCGATCGAGAGCGCGCCGCCGAGCGCCGGGCTGTACGTCGACGGCGTGACCGTGAGGCCGCTGACCACGGGCGGCGTCGGGTCACGCTGCGTGACGCCCGCGACACCCGCGGGCGCGGCGCCCGTGACGTCGTCCGTCCGCAGCGTCGGCAGCGCGACCATCGAACGGTAGTAGTCGGTGAACGGAGCGGAGCCATCCGGGTCCGCGTAGTCGGTGAGCCCCGGCGTGCGAGTGCTCGCGAACGTGAACGTGTTGCCGTCGCTCCACGGCTTCGAACGGAAGAGCTGGTCCACGGACTGGTGGGTCGTGAACAGCTGGTCCAGGTACCACGACGTGTCCGCGTGCGCGTCGGCGATGACGGCGCGGGCACCGGCCGCCAGGAAGCCTGCCGCGAAGTTGTCGATCCGCTCCTCGGCGACCGCCAGCGTCGGCGCGGGCATGCCCGGCTCGGAGTTGCCCGACGCGTAGCAGAGGTGCGCCAGGATCACGACCGCGTTCGGGGCGAGCCTGACGGAGCCCTGGAGATCGGACTCGCCGTAGTAGGTCGTGTTCGAATCACTCTGGCCCGCGACGGCATTGAGCCCGAGGCCGTCCTGCCGGTCCGGCATGAGGGTCGTCGTGTACGGGCTGGGGAAGCCGTTCCCGTGACCCATGTAGACGACGATGTTCGCGCCCTGGAGCGCCGCCTTCGCGGCCGCCCACGTGGCGTTCGGGCTGTACACCTTCACCACGTTGGACGAGTACTGGATGGCGGTCGCGTAGACCGCATCCATGTCGGCCCGGTACGAATCGGTGGCCGCGTGGGTCGCGCCGACGATCAGCACGATCTTCGGGCCCGATGCGGCCGCCGCGGCCGAAGCGATGGGGGCCGCCGCGGCGACGCCCGTGAAGGCGAGCAGGCCGGCGACAAGCAGGGGGACCAGACGGCGCACGGCGCGGGGACTCCTGTTTCGAGTGAAGCAGGTCAACCATGGGCGCCCGATAGGCCCGGCTCAATCGACCGGTCGGCGCCGCCGCCCCCGACCATCGGGCTACCCGCGCGTGCGGTCCGGTGCGGTCAGGGGCGGTCAGGCAGGGGCGTGCCGGGCGCCTACCCCGCGCGGAGCCGCTCCACGAGCTGGACGAGCGAAGGGTTCGCCCGGTCGCGGCCGGACAGGATCGGGCGTCCATCCGGCGTGGCCGGGACCGCGGGCCACGGGATCGCCGCCAGGGGATCGTCCCAGGCGAAGCCGAGCTCGTCCGTGCCGTCGTACTCGGCGGTCACGAAGTAGGCCAGCCGGAGCGGCTGGAGGGCGAGGAACCCATGGGCGACACCGGCTGGAATGGCGACCGTACCGTCGGCCGCGAGCTCGCGGGTCTCGACGATCGGCCGATCGCCGCTCCCGTCGAGGAGCGGCCGGGCGTCCACGAGGGCGACCCAGGCCACCCCGTCCGCCACCACCCAGAAGTCGAGCTGCCGGCGGTGGAAGTGGAGCCCCCGGAGAACACCCGCCGCGGACGTGGAGAGGTTGGACTGCCGGAACCGTGCGCCCTGCCCGGCGATCGCTTCCAGGTCGGGGAACCAGCCGTCTCGCCAGACCTCGCGAAAGCTCCCGCGCTCGTCGGCGTGACGCGTGACGGCGCCCCACCGGACGCCGGGGATCGTGGACGCCGCCCCGCCGCGCGACGGGTCGGTCACGCGTGGTTCGCCAGCCCGGGGCAGCGGCTCTTCGGCGCGGCTCACCGGCGCGTCGCTCCGGCCCGCTCGCGCGCCAGGAACGGCCGGTAGTCGGCGAAGGCGGCCTGCCACGGACGCAGCGACTCGCCTGACGGCAGAGCCGTGGACGCCAGGACCGACCAGGCCGGCGGCGTCGACGGCCTGGCCCACGTCGCGAGGGATATCTCCACGATCGGAACCTCCACCTCGAGCGCCGCGAGGATGTGACGCGCCCAGCCCGCCCGCGACACGGCCCCGGCGTTGACGATGTGGTGGATGCCGGCGAACGTCCCGGACGCGAGCAGGTCCAGGATCCCTTCGGCCAGGTCCGGCGCGAACGTCGGCGAGCCGATCTCGTCGCCCACCACGTGGAGCGGCTCCCCGGCGGCCCGGGCGCGGTCGGCGGAGGCGAGGATTCGCACCGGGAAGTCGTTGCCCGGCGGACCGTAGAGCCACGCGGTGCGGACGATCGCGAGCTGGGGGGCTGCCGCCGGGCGAGCGGGCATCCCGACGCCATCGCCGGCGGACACGGCGGCCGGCGCATCGGACCGACCCGGCGCGCCCGCACGACCCGGCGCCGCCGATCGACTCGGCGCCCCCGATCGACCCGGCGCCCCTGGGCGCTCGATCAGGCCGCCGTGACCCAGGAAGGCAGCCTGCGCCGCCGCCTCGCCGGCCAGCTTGCTCGCGCCGTACGGGTTGGCGGGGCGCGGACCATCCTCCGGCGTGTAGGCGAGACCATCCGTCCTGCGCCCGTCGAAGACCTCGTTGGTGGAGACGAGAACCAGGTCGGTCCCGGATCGCACGCAGGCGTCGGCGAGCTCGGCCACGGCGAGCGCGTTGCGGCGCATCGCTCGCTCGGGCTCGCGCGCGCAGCCGTCCACGTCCGTCCAGGCCGCGGCGTGGATCACGACCTCCGGCACCGTCTGCCGGATGCACCGAACGGCCGCCTCCGGGTCGTCGAGATCGTAGGCGGGACGGCTCCAGGCGAGCGGCCCGAGGGGGCCCGTGAACGGCGCGTCCTCGAGGGCGGCGATGAGGGCCCGCCCCAGCCGGCCACCGGCGCCTGTCACGGCGACGCGCATCAGGCGTCCTCCCCGGATGGCGCGCCGCCCGGACCGGCGGCCGTCGGGGGGACGGCCTCCGGCGCAGCCTCGGCGCGGGCGAGGCGGCCCCCGTACTGCCGTTCGTAGTACGCGCCCCACTCGCCCGACCGCGCGGCCCGCCACCACGCCTCGTTGGCCCGGAACCAGTCGATCGTGGCCGCGAGCCCGGCGGCGAAGGCAACCCGGTTCGTCCAGCCGAGCTCGGTGATCTTCGTGCCGTCCATGGCATAGCGCCGGTCGTGGCCGGGCCGGTCCTCCACGAACCGGACCAGCGACCACGGCTTGCCGAGGTACGCGAGAAGCTGGGCGACGACCTCGCGGTTGGGGAGGGAGTGCGACCCCGGGACGTTGTAGACCTCACCCGGCGTCCCGCGGCGCAGGACGTGGTCGATCGCCGCCGCGTGGTCCGCGACAAAGAGCCAGTCGCGAACCTGCATCCCATCCCCGTAGAGCGGGAGCGGCTGGTCGTCGAGCGCATTCGTGACGAACAGCGGGATCAGCTTCTCGGGATGGTGGTACGGCCCGTACGTGTTGGAGCCGCGGGTGACCACGACGTCCAGCCCGTAGGTCGCGTGGTAGCTGCCCGCCAGGAGCTCGCCGGCAGCCTTCGCGGCAGCGTAGGGCGACCGTGGCGCGAGCGGATCGCCCTCGCGCGAGCGGCCCTGCTCGACGGACCCGTAGACCTCGTCCGTGGAGACCTGGAGCAGGCGCGGCGCGACCGGGCGGTCGCCGGCGGCCGCTCGGTCCCCCTCCCGCCGGACGGCCTCCAGGAGCACGTGGACGCCGTCCACCCCGGTCCGCAGGAAGGCCGCCGGGTCGAGGATGGACCGGTCGACGTGCGACTCGGCGGCGAAGTTGACGACCGCGTCGGCATCCGCGACGAGCGGCCCCACCGCCGCAGCGTCCGCGATGTCGCCGCGCACGAAGGCGAAGCGCGCCGCCTGCTCCGAGTCGGCCTCCACGGGCGCGAGGTTCGCGCGGTTGCCGGCATAGGTCAGCTTGTCCAGGACGGTGATGCGCGTGCCGTCACGTCGCGCCAGGAGGTCGCGGACGTAGCAGCTGCCGATGAAGCCGGCTCCGCCGGTGACGAGGAGCCGCGCCCCGGCGCCGGGAGCGGTCACGCCGAGGGCCGCTGGGGCGGAGGTGGCAGCTCACCGGCATCGTCGGCGGCAGAGGCGACCTCCGCGGCACGAAGCAGCGAGGCCACGGTCCCGGCATCCGCCCAGGCGCCTTCGAAGCGCCTCGCAAACAGCCGGCCGCCCGGGATGTAGTGGTTGAGCACGTCGGTGATCTCCAGCTCGCCACGCCCGGACGGGGCCAGCTGGTCGATGACGTCGAAGGCATCCGGGCGCAGGAAGTAGACGCCGATCGGGATCAGGTCGCTCTTCGGGGCCGCCGGCTTCTCCTCGAAGCCGATGACCGTCCCGTCGGCCGCCAGCTCCGCGACCCCGAACCGCTCCGGGTCGGGAACCGCGTAGAGCAGCGTCCCGGCGCCCCAGGGCCCCGCCTCGAACTCGCGGGCGACGGGCGCGAGCGCGGGCCCCCGGAGGATGTTGTCACCCAGCACGCAGCAGAAGGCGTCGTCCCCCACGAAGTCGCGCGCCAGGCCGATCGCGTGGGCGATCCCCAGCGCACCTCGCTGGTAGCGGTAGGTGAGGCGAAGTCCGAAGTGCTCGCCGTCGCCGAGAAGCTCCACGACATCGCCGACGCTCTTCCCGCCGACGATCACCATCGCCTCCCGGATCCCCATGCCGGCCAGCGTCTCGAGCGGGTAGTAGATCATCGGCCGGTCGTAGATCGGCAGGAGGTGCTTGTTCGTCACGATCGTGAGCGGGAAGAGCCGCGTGGCGGTGCCGCCGGCGAGGATGACGCCCTTCACGGGACCGGGCTCGGCGAAGAGGACGGGACGGGGCGCTTGGTGGGGCGCGGAGTCGGCGCAGGCGTCGCGAACGGCTGCTCGGAGCCGGGCAGCGTCCCGTCCGGGTTCACCTGCTCCGTGGGCAGCTGGGTCACGTCGGGGATTCCGCCCTGGTAGTCCGTGATCACGAGCACCACCTCCAGGCGATCCAGGTCGAGGGCCGGGTCGAGATACGCGGTCTGGATGACCGCGTTCGGGTCGCGGGTCGCGTCGACGATCTGGCCGATGACGAGGCCCTTCGGATAGGGCGAGCGGATCCCGTTGCTGAGCGTGATCCCCGCGGTCACGACCTCGTCGCCGATGGTGATCCGTTCCGTCGCGTCCACGTTGTTCATCACGAGCTGCCCGCCGATGTCCCCGAC
Source organism: uncultured Anaerolineaceae bacterium (assembly GCA_964556585.1). Classification (GTDB taxonomy): domain Bacteria; phylum Chloroflexota; class Limnocylindria; order Limnocylindrales; family CSP1-4; genus CTSoil-043. The sequence goes on along the minus strand of CAZKXK010000034.1, from coordinate 863 downwards.
CACCTCGCCGGTCGCGCGGTTCGAGACCACCTCGCCCACCACGGTCGAGCTCGGGTCGCTGATCAGGACCACCTGCGCGGCGTGCGCCCCGATCTGGGTGATCCGTCCGGCGAGCGCGCCGCCCTGGCCGACGACGACCTCGCCGACGGCGAGGCCATCCGCGGTGCCCCGGTCGATCGTCACGATCCGGTTCACGTCGGCGACGTCGCGGCCGATCACCCGCGCCGCGACCGTCGCGTACTGGAACGAGTCCCGGATCTGGAGCAGCGACGCGAGCTGCTCGTTCTCCGGGGCAAGTGCCTGGAGACGGAGGTTCTCGGCGGTCAGCCGCTGGTTGTCCGCCTGGAGGGTCCCGTTGTCGCGCCGCAGCTGGTCGATCTCCGCGACCGCGCCGACGATGGAGCGAACCTGGACGCCGATCCCGTTGACGGCATCCTGGGCGGGAGCCAGGGCGAAGGCGAGGCCGCGCTGGAGCTCCTGGGCGACGGACGTGGAGCTGGTCGCCATGAGCCCGACCGAGATGGCCAGCAGGACCCCGTACGCGACGAGGCGCCGCCGCACGACCCGCGGCGCCCGGTGCCCATAGCCCAGCAGGCGGCCCGACACGATGCCGACCCGTGGACCTAGCGGGGAGGCCGGGCGTAGGTGTCCGCGACCAGCACCCGGCTCATGCGATCCAGCTCCTGGAGGACGACGCCCGTGCCGCGCGCGACGCAGGTCAGCGGGTCATCCGCGATGTGGACGGGCATCTGGGTGGCTTCGGCCACCCGCCGGTCCAGGCCCAGCAGGAGCGCACCACCCCCGGCGAGCACGATCCCCTGGTCCATGATGTCGGCCACCAGCTCCGGCGGCGTCTCCTCGAT
>CAZKXK010000033.1:0-14706 GCA_964556585.1 uncultured Anaerolineaceae bacterium | reverse complement strand
GTGCCGCCGTCGGCTCCGACCTCCGCTACGACCTGCGGGTCAGCTTCGAGGAGTCGATTCGCGGCACCGAGAAGGAGATCGAGTTCTCCCTCCTGGACCGTTGCGCGACCTGCTCCGGGAGCGGCGCGAAGGCCGGCTCCGCGGCGATCGCGTGTCCGCAGTGCCAGGGCCGGGGTGAGATCCGCCACGTCCGCCAGACGATGCTGGGCCAGATGGTGAACGTGGTGGCCTGTCCGCGCTGTCGCGGCGAGGGCAAGGTCGTGGAGATGCCCTGCGAGGACTGCGGCGGCGACGGCCGGCGCGAACGGACGAAACGGCTCCGCGTCAGCGTGCCGGCCGGCATCGACGACGGCCACCAGATCCGCCTTTCAGCGGAGGGCGAGGTCGGGCCGCGCGGCGGCCCGCCGGGCAGCCTCTACGTGGCGATCCACGTCACGCCGCATCCGTCGCTGAAGCGCGAGGGCACGGAGCTGTTCCACCAGCTGTCGCTCTCGATCGCCCAGGCGACGCTTGGAACGAGCGTCCGGGTGCCGACGGCGGACGGCGAGGAGGACCTGGAGATCAAGCCGGGGACCCAGCCGGGGACGGAGATCCGGCTGCGGGGCCGGGGTGCCCCCCACCTTCGCCGGGCGGGTGCGCGCGGCGACCTCCACGTCCTGGTCGACGTGAAGATTCCCACGAAGCTCACGAAGGAGCAGCGCGAGGCGCTCGAGGCGTTCGCCGCGGCCTCGGGCGAGAGCGGGCTGGGCACCGGCAGGCCCGGCGTGCTCGACCGTCTCAAGGACGCGCTGGGGTGACCGGGGCGGCGGCCGCCGAGCCTGCGACGGAGGGGCTGATCGGCGACGCCACGTGGCTGGAGCTTGCGGTCACCTGCGACACGGAAGCTGTCGAGGCCGTGAGCGAGATCCTCTCGCGGGTCGCGCCGGGCGGGGTGAGCGTTGAGCCCGGGTACCAGCTGACCGACGAGGGACTGGGCGCGGTCGTCGACGCCGGCCGGCCCGCCACCGTGCGGGCGTACCTGCCGGCGCGCGATCCCCGGGCCGTCCGGGAAGCGGTCGCCGCGGCGGATCGAGCGCTCGGCCACCTCTCGGCCTTCGGGCTGCGCGAGATCGGCGCGCTCGTCACGACCGTGGTCCACGACTCGGATTGGGCGAGCGCCTGGAAGCGCCACGTCCGCGTGATGCGGATCGGCAGGCGGATCGTGATCCGGCCCACCTGGCGGCGCCACCGCCGCGCGCCCGGCGACGTGGTCATCGCCATGGACCCGGGGATGGCATTCGGCACCGGCCTCCATCCCACCACCCGCCTCTGCCTGGCCGGCATCGAGCGCTGGGCGGACGATGGTCTCCTGTCCCGCGGCGCCGCGGCGGATGGGCACGCCCGGCTGCTCGACGTGGGCTGCGGGTCGGGAGTGCTGGCGATCGCGGCCGGCCTGCTCGGGGCGGGCGAGATGGTCGGCGTGGACACGGACCCGATCGCGATCGAGGCGACACTCGCGAACGCCGGGCGCAACCGGCTCCGGAGGCGGGTCCGGGCCTGGCAGGGGACCGTTCCGACGGGCGCGGCACCGTTCGACCTCGTTGCGGCGAACCTGATCGCGTCGGTCCTCGTCGCGCTCGCGCCCAGGCTCCGCGACGAGCTGCGGCCGGGAGGCAGGCTCCTCGCCTCGGGCATCTTCGTGGACCGCGAAGGCGACGTCCGCTCCGCGCTTGCCGCGGCCGGCCTCGCCATCCTGCGCCGCGAGGCCGAGGGCGACTGGGTGGCCCTGGACGCAGAGCGCCCCGTCGCGTAAGCGTGCCTGCCATGTCGTCCCGGCTCCCGATGGCGAACGCGGTGCCGATCGCGCGCGCGTCGGCGACGGCCCCGCGCAGGGCCGGTCGGGTGTGCCGTGCCTCGATCACGAACCTGGGCTGCAAGGTCAACCAGGCCGAGATGGATGCTGTCGCGCGCGCGCTCCGGGCCGCCGGTGTCGAGATCGTGCAGGCCGGGGTGTCGGTCGACCTCCACGTCGTGAACACGTGCACCGTGACCGCCGTCGCCGACGACAAGTCGCGCAAGGCGGTGCGGAGGGCGCGCCGGACCAGTCCGGGGGCCGCCGTCGTGGTGACGGGCTGCTCGGTCGAGGTCGGCCGGGCCGCGTTCGCCGCCCTCGACCCGGCTGCGCGCCTGGTCGCGAACGTGGAGAAGGATGGGCTTCTCGGGGAGGTCCAGCGGCTGCTCGGCGTGTCACTCGACGCCGAGGCGGCCGGACGCGGGGCACGCCCGGCCGGGACCCTTGACGGCGCGCTGCCCACCCTCGCCGGCGTCGAGGTCGCGGGGGCCACGGACGAGCGGTCCCGGATCGACCGGACCCGCGCGTTCGTGAAGGTGCAGGACGGCTGCTCCTTCCACTGTACGTACTGCATCATCCCGCGGGCACGCGGCGCCGAACGCTCGATCGCCCCCGACGACGTGCTCGCCGACGTGCGCCGCGCGGTCGGCGCCGGTCACCGCGAGATCGTCCTGACCGGGATCAACATCGGTACGTACGACGGTGGCTGGTCCGACCCGGGAGCGCGCGGCACGCACGCGCGCAGCGCGCTGACGCTCGCCGGGCTCGTGCGGCGCATCCTCGCCGAAACCGACATGGAGCGAATCCGGCTCTCGTCGATCGAGCCGCAGCACGTGGACGACGACCTGCTCGATGCCTGGCTGTCGGCGGGTGCCGGCCGGTGCCTGCCCCACGTTCACCTCCCGCTCCAGTCCGGCGACGACGGCGTGCTCCGCCGGATGGGCCGTCGATATGACACGGCCTTCTACGCGGGGGTTGTGGCACGCGTCCGGGCCGCCTTCCCGCAGGCGGCGGTCCACGCGGACCTGATCGTGGGCTTCCCCACCGAGGACCAGGCGGCCTGGGAGCGCTCGATCTCCTTCGTGCGATCGCTCGACCTGGCCGGGATCCATGTCTTCCGCTACTCGGAGCGACCCGGCACGCCGGCGGCGCGCATGACCGGCCAGGTGCCCGAACCCGCCCGCCGGGCGCGCGCCGCCGAGGCCCTCGCGATCGCCGCCGCGGCACGGCGCCGATTCGCGGCCCGCACCGTCGGGCACGAGCGGCAGGTGCTCTTCGAGCAGCCGCACCCAACGGGTGGCTGGATCGGGCACGCCGAGGACCATGTCCTCGTGCGGTCGGGTCCGGGGCCGGAGGGCCGCCCGCTCGCCGGCCAGCTGGCGCGTGTCGCGGTGGTCGGGCTCGATCCCGGGGACCCGGAACGCGTGCTGGGCCGGGTCCTCGCCGCAGTTCCCGGGCCCCCGCGGGGCATGCCCCGCGCACGGGGGAGTTCCCCCGCCATACCCTTGGTCCCCGGAGCCGGTGCGCTGCCAGCTCGCCCCATGCCCAGCGGAGGTCCCCCGTGAGCGCTGACTGCCTCTTCTGCCGGATCATCGCCGGCGAGATCCCGGCGGCGAAGGTCCACGAAGACGAGCTCGTCGTGGCGATCCGCGACCTGAACCCGCAAGCGCCGGTTCACCTGTTGCTCATGCCGCGGGAGCACATCGACTCCGCGCTCGACGTCACCGAGGCCGATGCGGCGATCGCCGGACGACTCCTGGCCGCTGCCGCGACGCTCGCCCGCTCCGAGGGGGTCGCCGATGGCGGCTACCGGCTCGTCATCAACGCGGGCGCCGATGGTGGGCAGACCGTCGGCCACCTCCACCTTCACCTGCTCGGCGGGCGGAGGATGCAGTGGCCGCCGGGCTGATGGTCCGCGACCGGTCCGGCCGCGCTGGGGCAGCCGGTCGCCGGACGCTCGTGGCCGGGCTCATCGCGGTCGGCGGCCTGCTCGCCGGGTGCGCGGGTGCGGTGCCGGCCGGCTCCACCGTCCCTCCCCCGACGGCGCAACCGACCGCCCCCGCGTCCGTGGCGGCGACGCTGGCGCAGCTCGACGGCGCGCTCCGCGCCCGCGGGCTGGTGCTCCAATCGACGCGCACGGAGGTCCGCCCGGCCGAGCCGCCGTCCTTCGCCGACGTCGCCCGCTGGCCCGCCCAGGCCCTGCTGCCGGACGATCCGGCCGGCGGCTACTTCGTCATCTACGCGTTCGCCGACGCTGACCAGGCGGCGACCGGTGGCGGCGATCTGGCCGCCTATGTCGCAAGTGGGCCCGGCCGGATCCAGTTCCCTCCCGACGTCCGGTTCGTGCTGCAGCAGGTGGGCGCGACGCTCGTCTTCTACCCGTGGTCACCAGCCTCATCGCCGGACCCGAAGACGTCGGATCTCGCGGCCGCGCTCGCGTCGGTGGGCACGGAGGTCCCGATCCCTCCCGGGTGAGCGCCGCCTCCGGTCACGCTCCCGCGAAGCGAGCTGTCACGAGCCGTCGGTCACCGGGAGGGGCGCGGACACCGCCGCCCATGCGCGCACCTGGTCCCGCTTGACCTTGAGCGTCAAGGTGCGCGGGAAGTCCGTGTCCGGCCAGAAGCGCCACGCGGTGACGCGGGCGTGGACGGCGAGCGTGGCGTTGGCGGCCTTCACCGCGGCATCGACGTCGGCACGGACCCGCGCGATCGCGTCCGGCTCGTCGAAGGCGCCCGCCGGCGACGCGCCCGGGCCTTCGTCCGGGACCTGCTGGGCGGCGACGGGCGGCAGGATGATCGCCTCGATTCGGCCGGGCTCGGTCTCCAGGACGATCGAGTCACGGATCCCCGCGACACGGAGCGCGTTCTCGATGTCCTCCGGGAAGACGTTCAGCCCGTTGGGCAGCACGATGATGTCCCGCTTCCGGCCGTGGAGGACGAGGCGCCCGCGGCTGTCGAGCCGGCCCAGGTCGCCCGACCGGTAGAAGCCGTCGGCGGTGAAGACGGCCGTGGTTGCCGCGGGGTCCTCCCAGTAGCCCCGGCTGACGCTGGGGCCGCGAAAGAGGACCTCGCCGTCCTCGGCGATGCGCATCTCCATCCCGGGAACGGGGCGGCCGACGGTGCCCAACGGATGGTCCCGCCACGTCGTGCATGCGCCGGAGCCGGTCTCCGTCGCCCCGTATCCCTGCATGACGACGACCCCGATGTCCTCCCACCCCTGTTGCACGGCAGGGGGCAGGAAGGCCCCGGCCGACACGAGGAGTCGCAAATGCCCGCCGAGCTGGCGGTGGATCTGGCGGAAGATCAGGCGCCGGGCGGCCATCGGCAGGCGGCGGGCAATCCGCCGGCTGCGCTCGAACGACGCGGTTCGACCCCGCCGGTCGACCTCCCGCAGGAGGGCGGACCAGAAGACTTCCAGGATCTGCGGGACCAGGATCATGGCGGTGGTTCGGTGGTCCCGGATCGACTCGAACACGACCCGTGGGTTGCGCGTTCGGACGTACAGGATGTCGGCGCCGAGGTCCAGGGTCAGGTAGAGCCCGATCGCCTGCTCGAAGAGATGGGCCAGCGGGAGCACGGACACGACGCGGTAGTCCATGTCCGGGACGATGCGGTGGAACCCGTCGACGCCGGCGATCGTGTTCTCGTGGGCGAGCACCACGCCCTTGGGAGTGCCGGTCGTGCCCGAGGTGAACACCAGCAGGTACGGATCCTCGGAGACCGGTCGGGACCAGGCCGCAACCTCAGCGTCCCAGTCCGCCGGAAACCCGGCGCCGGGCTCCGCGCAGAGGTCATCGATGGTGGCGGTCGGCAACCGGTCCAGGTCGGCTTCCGCGGGATCCGGGGCATCACGTCCCGTGCCGATCGCCAGCTGGCTGGCCCCGGATCGGTCGGCGATCCGCCGGACCGTGGCGGGCGCCATGCGAAGGTCCAGCGGCACGATGATCAGGCCCGCCCGCATCGCCCCGAAGTACACGGCGGCCAGCTCCGGGCAGGAGGTTGACCACGTGAGCAGGCGGTCTCCGGGCCGCAGCCCCCGGGAACGAAGCCGCCATGCGGCCAGCCGGCTGCGCCGCGCGAGCTCCCGGTAGCTCCACGCGTCCACGCTGCCGTCGTCACGCCGGATCGAGAGCGCGGCGCGATCGCCGTAGCGCGTTTCCGCCCCTTCGAGGAGGTCGACCAGCGTTCGCCGTGGCTCTGTCACGGGCGCATCGTGGACGACCGCGACGCCGGGCGCAACGCTGATCCTGACCGCTGCTCGACGCCGGTCGCCGGGCGGCTCCCTCCCTGTGCGCACGACTCGCCGGGTCGTGCCGGGCCGCGGGCAAAGGCCGCCCCGCCACGTGCCGTGTTCCCGCCGCGTGCCGTGCTCCCGCCGCGTGCTGCGCCCCCGCCACGTGCTGCGCTCCCGCCACGTGCCGGGCCGTCTCCGCGTGTCTCCAGTTGCCGGAGTGTTACCGCCCGCACAGTCGATACCGGTTGGGCTCCCGCCGCGGGCTGCCGGCGCCGGCTGACCCTCTTCCGGAAACGACCGCAGCAGCCCATGAGCATGCCCGGCGCTCGCGCGTCCCGCTCGCGCGCCCGCGCTCGAAGAGGTAGCCGGCAACGGGCCGGTCCGCTCGGGCGATGCGCACGCGTCGTGCTCGAGAATGAACACTCCCACAACTGCCGGGCGACCCAGGGAGTGCCCGACCGGGGCTCGATGTGGCTGCCGGCCTCGGCCACGGCCGCTCGCCGCGGCATGCCCAGCGCAGGGGCCGTGCGGGGTCTCGCCACCCGCCGGCCGGGTCTCGTCACCCGCCGGCCGGGTCTCGCCACCCGCCGCCCGGGCCGTGCCGCCGGCCTGGTCTCGCCGCCAGGGTCGTGCCGCTGAGCCTCGCCGCCCGGGGCCGTGCCTGGGAGCTGCCGGAGCATCGGCCGTGCGCGGGGTGACCACTATGACCGCGGCATCTCCATTCCTCGGTCACCCTGCGCCGCGGGTTGCGCCGCCTGACCGCGGGCCGGTTCATACGCTCACCGGGTGCACGCTTCGGGAGTTCCCGGCGTCCTCACCGGTCGCAGTGGTCACCGGGTGCACACGCAGCCAGCGGCCGGGCGGCGGGCTCGGCCCGCGCCGCGCCTCGGTTTGCCAACGTCACGTCGCCCGGGCTACACTCCCACGGCTCGGAGGCCGCGATCAGGCGCGCCGCCGAACACGCGTGCGCCGACACTCGCCCGGCGGTGCCGCGGGCCAGGCGATCCCAGGGCGGAGGAGGTGATCCCGGCATTGGCAGAAATCCGCGTTGGTGAGAACGAGACCTTCGAGAGCGCGCTTCGCCGTTTCAACAAGAAGATTCAGCAGTCCGGAATTCTCGCCGAGGCTCGCCGTCGCGAGCACTACGAGAAGCCCAGCGTGAAGCGGAAGCGGAAGGAAGCAAAGCGCAAGAAGGCAGCCCGCCAGCAGGGTTAGCCGCCGGGACCGGCGGCGCAGACAGGCCCCGGCCAGGCTCGGCCGGCCATCCTGTCCGCATCCACCGCCGGTTCCACCCGCTTCCCCGGCCCGCATCCCGGGCCCCGGAGGACCCGAACGCCAATCGGCGCCGCGCTGCCACCTCGTCACCGAGGGATGGCCGGCCCGGCGCCCGATGCGACAGGAGCCACCGCCGGTGTCCCTTCGAGACCGCCTCCACGACGACATGACGGCCGCCATGCGGTCGGGAGACGCGCTGCGCCGCGACACGCTCCGCATGGCGCTGAACAGCGTCTACGCGCTGGAGAAGCGGGACCGTTCCGAGCTTTCCGATGATGCCGCGCTTGCCGTCCTCGTCCGCGAGGTGAAGACGCGCCGCGAATCCGTCGAGGCATACCGCGGGGGTGGTCGCGAGGACCTCGCTGCCAGGGAGGAGGCGGAGATCGGCATCCTGGCCGCGTACCTCCCGCGGCCCCTCAGCGACGACGAGCTGCACGTCCTGGTTGCGGACGCCATCAGGCAGGCCGGTGCCACCTCGGCCCGGGACCTGGGACGAGTGATGGGCCTCCTCTCGGCGGCCACGCGTGGGCGCGCGGACGGCAGGCGGGTCAGCGCGCTGGTCGCGCAGGCACTCGCGAGCGCGGATCTCGCGGCGCACGATGCCGTTCCGCATGCCGGGGGTGGCGCCGGGTCGTCCGGCGACGGGCCCGGGAGCTGATCCCATGCTGTCCCGGCGCTTCGAGCGCGTGACGCGCTTCACCCGGCGGGATGCCGTCCGGTACGCGGTCGCGACGATCCTGCTGGTCGGCGGCCTGACCGCGATCCTCTCCATCGGCGATCTACCGCAGGCCTACAACCTGCAGGTGGGAAGCATTGCGCCGGAACAGGTCCGGGCGCCGCGGGCGATCCAGTTTGAGTCGGCCGTCCAGACCGCCGCCGCCCGCCAGGCAGCCAGCGACGCGGTGGAGCCCCAGTACGACTTCCGGGCGGACACGGCGTCGTCGCTCGCCCAGCGCCAGCTCGATTCGCTGGCGACCGCCGTCGCTCCGATCGACGCCGCGTTCGCCGGCCAGCTGACGCCGGAGCAGCGCATCGCGACGCTCGACGCGACGTTGCCGGGCATCTCCGCCGCCGCCCGCTCGACGCTCGATGGGCTGACGGCTGCCCGGTGGTCGCTCGTGGCGGCCGAGGCAACCCGCGTGCTCGGCACGCTCCAGCGCTCTGAGCTGCGCGATTCCGTGATGGAGACCGCCCGGGCGAACGTGGGCGGGCTCTTCTCGCCCCTGCTGACCGACGCCGAGCGTGCCCTCGCGTCGGAGATCGTGGCGCCGCTGCTGGTGCCGAATTCCACCTACAGCGACACGCTCACCGCCGCGGCGCGCCAGGCCGCCGCCGATGCGGTCGTGCCGGTCCAGGTCCAGATCGCCAAGGGCCAGATCCTCGTCGACGCGGGGGCGGTGGTCACGGCCGCGGACATCGAGACGCTCCAGGCGCTCGGTCTCACCGAGGCGCGCCTCGACATCGCGCGGATCGCCGGCTGGTTCCTGCTCGCCTCGCTCATCGTCATCCTCTACCTCGCCTGGCTGTGGCGCTACCGGCAGGAGGTCTGGCACCGGGCCCGGACCCTCGCCCTCCTGGGATGCGTGCTCCTGGTGGCCGCCCTCGCCTACAAGCTCACCGCCGGCCGCTCGGTCCTGCCGTTCTTCGTGCCCGGCGCCGGCGCGGGGATGCTCGTCGCCATCCTGCTCGGAGCCGGGCCCGCGATGGTCCTTTCGATCTTCCTCGCCATCATCGCCGGCGCCTCGAATGACCTTTCCCTCGAGCTCGCGACGTACGTCTTCGTCGGCTCGCTGACCGGCATCCTGGCGGTGCGCCGGGGTGACCGGGTGGCCGTCTTCCTGCAGGCGGGGGTCGCGATCTTCGCGGCCAACGTCGCCGTCGTGTCGATCTTCTCGCTCCTCGGGACACGGGACATCACGGGCGTCCTCCAGCTCTTCGGAGCATCCGCGGCCGCCGCTGCCGGTGCCGCCGTCGCGACGGTCGGGACCTTCCAGGCGGTTGGCAACCTGTTCGGAATCCTGACGGTCTTCCAGCTGCTGGAGCTGGCCAACCCGTCGCAGCCGCTGCTCCGGCGCCTCCTCCTCGAGACCCCCGGCACGTATCACCACTCGCTCATGGTCGGGAACCTTGCCGAGCGGGCCGCCGAGGCGATCTCCGCGGACCCCCTGCTCGCCCGCGTTGCCTCCTACTACCACGATATCGGCAAGCTGGAGAACCCTGCCGGCTTCATCGAGAACCAGGCCGGCGGGGAAAACATCCATGACCGCCTGTCGCCGGAGGCCAGCGCCCAGCTCCTCAAGGCCCACGTGGCGGACGGCATCAACCTCGCCTACCGGGCGAGGCTGCCCAAGCCGCTGATCGCGTTCATCCCGCAGCACCACGGGACAACCCGGATGAGCTACTTCTGGGCGAAGGGGCGCGAGGAGGCGGCGGCGCCATTCGGGGGCCTGGGAACAGCCGCCGGCCTCGCGGCGGCCGACGCCCTCGAGGAGCGTCCCTTCCGGCACAACGGCCCGAAGCCCCAGTCGAAGGAGGCGGCCATCCTCATGCTCGCGGACAGCGTCGAGGCATCCGTCCGCTCCCTGGCCAACCATGACGAGCCGACGATCCGGGCGATGGTGAGCCGGATCGTGTCCGAGCGCCTCGAGGACGGCCAGTTCGACGAGTGCCCGCTGACCCTGCGCGACATCGAGCAGGTCCGGGAGGCATTCGTGGCCCAGCTGCTCGGGATGTACCACCAGCGCATCGCCTACCCGGAGAACAGGATCGTGGAGCTGGAGGCACGGCGGGAATCGGTCGCCGCAGGCCGCGATTCGTGACCGCCTTTCCCGCGACCACCGGGCGCCGGCTCTATCTGCCGCCGTTCCGCGTGGACCTTGGGATTCGGACCGGCGTGCCACGCCTCGTTCCGGCGGCCGCGCTGGCGCGGCTTCTCCGGTCGACACTGAAGGCGGGCGGCGCGCCTGAGCCGGCCTCCGTCGGCCTCGTCCTGGCGGACGACCGCCAGCTCGCCCGCCTCAACCGGACCTTCCTCGGGAAGCCCGGCGCGACCGATGTCCTGTCGTTCCCGCTCCTGCCGCCGGAGGCCTATCCTGCCCACCCGGGCGCGTCGCCGGCCCGCACCGCCGGCGGCTCCCGGGCCAAGAGTCCCGCCTTCCTCCTGCCGCCCGGGACCAGGCTTCACCTCGGCGACATCGTGATCTCGGTCGAGCGCGCCATCCGCCAGGCGGCCGAGGGCCACGGCGGCCAGACCGGCGATGTCCAGTCGGCGCCGGCCGACGAGCTTCGCCTGCTCGTCGTCCACGGCGGGCTCCACCTCTGCGGATGGGACCACGCGGAGCCAGCCGAGGAGGTCGCCATGCGGGAGCTGGAGCGGGCCATCCTCGCGGCCGGATGAGCCGCCCGAGCTCCGGCGCGGTACGATCCCGCGGTCGCCCGGTCCGCCTGGATCCGGGCCGTTCGTCGTGGGTCGCGGAGGAAGCGTGAAGGTCGTCGTCGGGCTCGGGAACCCGGGCGAGCAGTACGCGAAGACGCGCCACAACGTCGGCTGGATGGTGGTCGACCGGCTGGCCGACCGGGCCGGCTGGGCCGGTCGCGGGAGGACCCGCGACGCGAGCGCCGTCGTCCAGGGTCGCTTTCGCGGCCTGGACCTCGTGCTCGCCAAGCCGCTCACCTACATGAACGATTCCGGGCTGGCGGTGCGCAAGCTGGCCGCTCGTGAGCGGGCACCGCTCCACGACCTGCTCGTGGTGACGGATGACTTCAGCCTGCCGTTCGGCAAGATGCGCTTTCGCGAGGGCGGCAGCCACGGCGGCCACAACGGCCTCCGCTCCATCATCGAGGAGCTCGCCACCGAGGCGTTTCCGCGGCTCCGGATCGGGATCGGCGAACCCGGGCGCGATGCCGTCGACCACGTGCTGTCGGTCTTCCAACCGGCCGAGCGGCAGCGCCTCGACGAGCTCCTGGACGCGGCGGCAGACGCCGTCGAGGCGTGGGCACGCGACGGCGTGAGCAAGGCGTCCAACCGTTTCAACGCGTTCCAGCTGCGCCCGCCGGACGAAGCCCGGACGGCTGCCCCCGGTGACATCGATGGACCGCCCGGCGTCGACGGCGTGCGACGGACCCGGACCGGCTGGCGGCGGACCCGGCCGGACCGTCCGGACGAGCCCGGCTCGTGAGCGGGCGCAGGCCCGGCGAGCCCGTCCCCGCGGCCGGCCGGCTCGACGCCTCCGGCGGTCACCGCGTGCCTGTCGACGATCCGGCCACGCGGCGGCACATCCCGGACCTCGCGGTTCTGCCGCCCCTCCTGCACGCCACGCCGCCGTTCCGGGCGCTGAGCGGAACGCTCGGGCCGGGCGGCAGCGCCCCGGGCCCGCGCGGCCGGCATGCTGCCGTGACCGCGGTTCCCCACGGCGCGAAGACGTTCCTGGCGGCCGCGCTGGCGCTCGCGGGCCGTGAGCGTGTCTGCTGGATCGCCCGTGATGCCGAGATCGGCGACCGGGTCGCGGACGAGCTGGTGGCGTGGCTCGGGGATCCCGCGGCGGTGGCCGTGCTGGAGCCACGGACGGCGCTGGCCTACGAACGCAGCGAGCTCGTCCGGGACGAGTCCGCGGCGCGCGTCGCCGCGCTGGCCGCCTGGCGTGCCGGGCGCGCCCGGGTGCTCGTCGCCTCGGTGCAGGCGCTGCTGCAGCCGACGCTCGACCCGGACGACCTGCCCGAGACGCCGCGCCCGGTCCGGCGGGGCGACCGGCAGACGCAGGGCGCCCTCCTCGCGGACCTGCTCCGGCTGGGCTACGAGCCGGTCCACGAGGTTGCCGGCCGCGGCGAGTTCGCCCGCCGCGGCGGGCTGGTGGACGTGTTCGCCGCCGGCGCCGAGCTTCCGGTGCGCATCGAGTTCTTCGGCGACGAGATCGACAGCCTGCGCCGCTTCGACCCGACGGACCAGCGCACGGTGGGGCCGGCCGAGTCCATCGACCTCCTGCCTGCCAGCGAGTTCCTGCTCCCGGTGGAGGGCCCGGCCGGAATCCGGGCGCGGCTCGGCGGGCTGGCCGGCCGCCTCCCCGAGCGTCTTGCGGCCGACCTCGCCCACTTCGAGGGAGTGGACACCGGGACAGCGCCGGGGGCCGCCGCGACCCGCGCCCTCGAAGCGGGCGATGCGGCCGAGGTCTGGGCCGCGATCCTGTGCCCCACGACCGGGCTGGCCCACCTCGCTCCGGAGACCCTCCTCGTCCTGGACGAGCCGGGTGACGTGGCGTCGGCGGCCGAGTTCCTGTGGGAGCAGGCCGCGGAGCGCCGCCGCGACCTCGTCGCGGCGGGCGAGCTTCCCGCAGAGTGGCCGGACGCGTACCTGCCGGCCGCGGACTGGGCGGCGCGACTCGCGCGGGGTCGGACGCTCGAGCTGACCTGGGAATCCGGTCCCTGGACGGCGATCGGCGGCGGGGCCGCGATGGAGGACCCGTTCGGCTGGCGCGAGCCGATGCTGCCGCCCGGGCGGAGCGCGAGCCTCCCGCGCGCCATCGAGCGCTGGCGGGCGGGCCGGCCCGCCACGGTCCCGATCGCGGACGAGGAGGCCGAGTCCATCCGGCCGGTGGTGCCGCCGGGGATCGCGGTCCCGCCACGGGCGGCCGGATCGCGGCGCTCGCCGGTGCCGCGGATCGTGATCGCCTCCGACCAGGCCCCCCGCCTCTCGGAGCTCCTCGGCGAGGCGGGGATCCCGGCCGGGGTCACGTTCCGGCCAGCGGCGGCGCCACCGCCCGGTGCCGTGACGCTGGTCGGGCGAAGCCTGAACGCCGGCTTCGCGGGCGGCCCGGACGGGCTCGTGCTGGTGACGGACCGCGAGCTCTTCGGCGCCGTGCGGGTGCGCCGGCCGAAGGCGCTCCGGCGGGTCGTGCCGCGCGACATCCTCGAGCGCCTCACGCCGGGAGACCTCGTGGTCCACGTTGACCACGGGATCGGCCGCTATGCGCGGATGCTCCGGCGTGGCGCGGCGGGCGAGGAGCGCGACTACCTGGAGATCGGCTTCGCCGGGACGGACGTGATCTTCGTCCCGGTCGAGCAGATCACCCGGATCAGCCGCTACGCGGGATCCGAGCGGCCCGGCCTCTCGAAGCTCGGCGGCGGCGAGTGGGCCCGGACGAAGGCACGCGTTCGCAGGGCGGTCACGGACCTGGCCGAGGAGCTCCTCGAGCTCTACGCCGCCCGGGCTGCCGCCGAGGGCCACGCGTTCGCTCCCGACACGCCCTGGCAGCAGGAGCTGGAGGCGTCGTTTCCGTACGAGGAGACGCCGGACCAGGAGCGCGCCATCGTCGAGGTCAAGGCGGACATGGAGGCGGGGCGGCCGATGGACCGGGTGGTCGTCGGCGATGTCGGCTACGGCAAGACGGAGGTCGCCCTGCGGGCGGCGTTCAAGGCGATCCAGGATGGCCGGCAGGTGGCCGTCCTCGTTCCGACGACCGTTCTCGCCGACCAGCACCTGCGCACGTTTGCCCAGCGCTTCGCCGCCTTCCCGGCCACGGTCCGGATGCTGTCGCGGTCGGTTCCCCCGCACGAGCAGCAGGCGACGCTGGCGGGACTGGCGGCCGGGTCGGTTGACCTCGTCGTGGGAACCCATCGGCTGCTTTCGAAGGACGTCCGGATCCGTGACCTCGGCCTCCTCGTGGTGGACGAGGAGCAGCGCTTCGGGGTGGCCGCGAAGGAACGCCTCAAGCAGCTCCGGCGGGAGGTCGACGTGCTGACCCTTTCGGCGACGCCGATTCCCCGCACGCTCAACCTGGCCCTGGTCGGCGTTCGCGATCTCTCGGTCATCGAGACGCCTCCCGAGGACCGCCTGCCGATCCAGACGCGCGTCGCCGAGGCGTCCGCCGGGCTCGTCAAGGACGCGATCCTGCGCGAGCTGGACCGCGGCGGGCAGGTCTACTACGTCCACAACCGCGTCGAGACGATCGAGGCCCAGGCCGACCAGCTCCGCCGGCTCCTGCCCGGGGCACGGATCGTGGTCGGTCACGGCCAGATGGACGAACGGCAGATGGAAGGCGTCATGCGCACCTTCGCCGGAGGCGAGGCCGACGTCCTGGTCTGCACCACGATCATCGAATCGGGGCTGGACATCCCGAACGCCAACACGATCGTGATCGACCGCGCCGATACGCTCGGGCTGGCCCAGCTGTACCAGCTCCGCGGCCGGGTGGGTCGCAGCTCGCGGCGGGCCTACGCGTACCTGCTGTATCGCCGTCGCGACCGCCTGTCCGACGAGGCGCGCAAGCGGCTCCAGGCGATCTTCAACGCATCCGAGCTGGGCGCCGGGTTCCAGATTGCGCTGTCCGACCTGGAGATCCGGGGCGCCGGCAACATCCTCGGCGGCGAACAGT
>CAZKXK010000032.1:1277-14797 GCA_964556585.1 uncultured Anaerolineaceae bacterium | reverse complement strand
CTCGGCGGGACGGGAACGGCGCTCGCCCTGATCCTCGCCGCGACCGTCCTGGTTGCGCTCATCGGCACGACGCTGGCCTGCCTGAACACCGGCGTCCGGATCACCTACGTGATGGGCCGGGATCGCGAGGTCCCCGGCATCCTGGGGCTGCTTCACGGGAGGTACGCGACCCCGCATTACGGGATCATCGTTCTCGCCGCGATCTCGGCCCTTTTCGGTGCCTACGGGATCCTCAGCGCGGACAACCTGCTCCAGATCATCCTCGCCTCCAACGTCGGAACGTTCCTGGTCTACGGCATGACCAACTTCCTGGTCATGATCGCCTTCTGGGCACGCCCGGAACGATCCGCGATCAAGCACATCCTGGTGCCCGCCCTGGGGCTGCTCGCCAACCTCGCGCTGCTCGGCGCGATCGTGGCCATGAGCATCTCGTCGGGCGGGTCGACCCAGACAGACACGCTCATCGCCCTGGGCGTCGTGGCCGTCTGGATCGTGGTTGGGGTCGTCTGGCTGACCCTCAGCTCGCGGGCGGCCGGCCGGCCAATCCTCGTCGGCCGATCACGCGGCGAGCCCGCTGAGATGGCCGGCTGAGCCGGCCCGCGACCGTGGCCGGCCTGTCCGGCAACCACCCGCAACGGTCCGCGGCGGCACCCTCCGGGGTGCCGCCGCCATCGGTCGCCCGGGAATCCATCGCACCGCCGGACACCGCGCGGCTGCGACTCCGGGTGGCGGCCCTCTCGGTCATCGGGTCCGTCCGCGGGACGAACGAGGACCACGTCGGCTGGTTCGATGCTTCCGGGCTCGACCTCGCCGGGACCCCCGGTGAGGCGGTGCGGTCGCTGACGCTCGCCGGTTCCGCCGTCGGGGTCATGATGGCGGACGGGCTGGGTGGGCACGGACGCGGCGACCTTGCCAGCCGGACGGCCACGCGAATCGTGATCCAGGCCCTGGCCGCCTCGCCGCGACCGGGGCCGGTCGAGGTGCGCGAGGCGCTGGAGCAGGCGAACGGGGCACTCCTGGCGGGCGAGCTCGACGGAGCGCCTGACCGCCGCCCCGGACCGCAGACGACGGCGACGGTGCTCGTCTTTGCGGGCAACTCGGTCCAGGTCGCCAATGTCGGGGACACGCGCGTGTACCGGATGCGGGACGAGGTCGTGGAGCTCCTGACGAAGGACCACTCTCAGGCCGCGGAGCTGCTGCGGATGAAGGTCATCACGCCGCACCAGGCGCGGAACCACCCGGGTCGACACCTGCTCACCCGCTCGGTCGGCGCCGACCTCACGCTGCGGGTGGAGTCCGTGGCTCGCACCGTATACGCGGGCGACGCCTACGCCGTCTGCACGGACGGGTGCTGGGGCGGCCTCGACCAGGACGACTTCGAGGCGGCGTTCTCGGGGGATCCGGAAGCCGGCGCGCGTCGGCTGGTCGAGCGGGCGATCGAGATGGGCGCCGACGATAATGCCAGCGTGGCCATCATCCACGTGGACGAGGTCGGGGCGGCCCCTGACACCGACACAGCCGATCGTCCCTTCTGGCGACGCCTCCTCGGCAGTCGTCCGTGAGCGACGCGCTGGCGGCCGGCGAGAAGCTGGACCGCTACACGATCGTCGAGGCGATCGGTCACGGCGCGTTCAGCGACGTCTACCTGGCGACCGACGCGGATGGGGCGCAGGTCGTCCTCAAGTGCCCCCACGAGGGCATCATCGGTGACGTCGCCACGTTCGACCGCTTCCGCCGCGAGATGGAGATCGCGCGGCGCCTGGACCATCCCGGGATTCAGCACTCGCTCGATCCCGGCGGCGACCGGACGCGGCCGTACCTCGTCATGCAGTACGTCGAGGGCGAGACCCTTCGCGAGTACCTGGGGCGCCGGGGCCGCCTGCCGATCGCCGAGGCGGTCGCGCTCGTGGACGGGCTCGCCGCGGCGATGGGCTACGCCCATGGCAAGGGTGTCACGCACCGAGACCTCAAGCCCGAGAACGTCCTCGTCACGCCCGATGGCCGCCCGGTTGTCACCGACTTCGGGATCGCGCTGATCGCGGGCGCGCGCCGGTTGACCTGGCGCTGGCTCACCTCGCAGATCGGCACGCCGGACTACATGGCGCCCGAGCAGATCCAGGGGGAACGGGGCGATGCCCGCACCGACGTGTACGCGCTGGGCGTGATCCTCTTCGAGCTGCTGGTCGGGCGGGTTCCCTGGGAGGGCGACAACCCGCTGTCGGTGATGAACCAGGCCGTGACGCGGCCGGCCCCGTCGCTTCGCGAGCTCGACCTCACCATCCCCCCGCCGCTCGACGCGATCGTCCGCAAGTGCCTGCGCAAGGATCCCGCGGAGCGATACCCGGACGCGGCCGCGCTCTCCGCCGACCTCGAATCCTGGAAGGACCTGGACCTGTCCCGGTTCGTGTTCGCCGCCGAGGAGCGGCCACCGTCGCCGGCCGGGCGGCGGGGCCCGATCCTGCTCGTCGCCGGGATCAGCCTCGGGTTCCTGGGCGCGAGCGCCCTGTTCGTGCTCCTCGTGGCGCTGCTCCAGCACCACTGACCGGTCCCCGGCTGTCCGGCTCACCGGCCGCGGGGCGGGCGCGCCGTCGGGCGGGTCAGCCTGGTGACGTCCGGTTGCCGGCGATCCGGAGCGCGTAGCCGCGGCCTCGGACGTTGCGCAGGCCCGGGTGCCCCTCCGCGACGAGCTTCGCGTTGATCCTCGTGAGGTGGCTGCGGAGCGTCTCCGGGTCCGTGTCCGGGCGGCCGGGCCAGGCGGCGCGGAGCAGGGCGCGATGATCGACGACATCGCCACGTCGGGCCGCCAGCACGGACAGCAGCTCGAACTCGATCCTGGTGACGGCCAGGCTGCGTCCCGCGACTGTCGCCTCGCGGCGCCCCAGGTCGATCCGGAGACCGTCGAGGCTGGGCTCGAACACGCCGCTCGTCGGGATCCCGCGCCGGACGGCGGCGTTGATTCGCGCGATCAGCTCCGCTACCCGGATCGGCTTCCCAACGACATCCATCGCCCCGGTCTCGAGGGCGGCCACGACGACGGCCTCGTCGCGGAGGTCGGCGACCACGATGATCGGGGCGTCCGTCCGGGCGCGGACGCGGGCGATGATCGCCACGCCGTCGGCGTCGGGAAGGCCCGGGTCCAGGAGGACCACGTCCGGCCGGTCCTCGGCCAGCCGGGCGAGCGCCGCCTCGCCGCGGTAGGCCGTGATCACCTCGTGACCGGCGTTGCCGAGGGCGCTCGCGATCGCCCCGACATCGGCCGGCGTGGCGGCCGCGACGAGGACGCGGAGGCGGGCAGGGGAGGACGGGATTGTCACGCCGGCGATCATCCCACGGGAGAGCCGGTCATGGCCGCCTCCCGGCCGCTCCCACCGCCCGCAGGTCCGGCTCCTGTCAGGTGCACACCGGGCGGCACGCCGACCGCCAGGGCTACTCCTCGGTTGCCTCCAGGCGATAGCCGACGCCGCGCACGCTGGTGGGGAGCGGCGCGTCCGCCTCCTCCAGCTTGGCGCGAAGACGGGCGAGGTGCGGCTTGAGCCACTGGGGATCCGGGTCCGCGTCGCCCGGCCAGCCGGCCGCCAGCAGGCGGTCGTGGGGGACCACCCGGCCACGGGCCGACACGAGCGCGGCCAGCAGGGCGAACTCCGTCCGCGTCAGGGCCAGCACGGCGCCCTCGACGGATGCCTCGTGGCGACCGGTGTCCAGGGTCAGCCGGCCCACGTGCAGGCCTCCGGCCGGGGCGTCGCCCGCCTCGTGGCGCCGCATCACGGCGCGGATCCGCGCCAGCAGCTCCTGCTTCCCGAACGGCTTCGTGACGTAGTCGTCCGCGCCGGCGTCGAGCGCCTCCACCTTGGCCAGCTCGTCCGACTCGCCGGTCAGGACGATGATCGGCGTCAGGCTGGTTCGCCGGATCTCGCGGCAGACGTCCACCCCGTAGCGGCCCGGCATGGCGAGGTCCAGCAGCACCAGGTCGGGGCCCTCCTCCTCGAA
Source organism: uncultured Anaerolineaceae bacterium (assembly GCA_964556585.1). GTDB lineage: Bacteria > Chloroflexota > Limnocylindria > Limnocylindrales > CSP1-4 > CTSoil-043. Next base: position 10,810 of record CAZKXK010000032.1, on the reverse strand, counting down.
CCGGCGCAGCGCCGCATCGCCATCGTAGGCGGTGATCACCTGGTGCCCCGCGGTCCCGACCAGGGCGGTGATCGCGCCGACCATGGCGGGCTCGTCGTCCACCACGAGGATCCGCAGCCCGGCTGCCTGCACGAGCGTCATCCGTCCCTCTCCCTCAACCCGGCTCGACCGCCGGAAGCGCCACGACGAACCGGCTTCCCCCGAAACCGTTGCCCTCGATCCAGATCCTTCCCCCCATTGCCTGCATCAGGCGGCGCGCCGCGTACAGCCCGATCCCCGATCCGCGTCCCCGCCGCCCGGTGGCCCGGACGAACGCGTCGAAGACCGATTCCCATTCCTCGGCGGGCACGCCGGGACCGTCGTCCGTCACGTAGGCACGGATCTCGCCGACCTGGCGCCAGGCGCCCGCCGAGACGCCCCAGCTGCGGGGAGCGTACTTTGCCTCGTTCTCGAGCAGCAGCTCCAGGACCTGGCGGAAACGCCCCTCGTCCCCGGCCGCGATCAGCTCCTCCTCGGGAGGATCCCAGCGCAGCCGGTGGTAGCGCAGCAGGGGACGCAGCAGCTCCACCGTCTCACCCATCGTCTTCCCAAGGTCGAACGGCACCCGGGCCAGCGCGCCCAGGCCCTCGCCGCGGACGGAGACCAGGATCGAATCCACCAGCCGGTCCAGGCGCCCGATCTGGTCGATGGCCGCGTTGCGCCAGTCCTCGCTCGATGCGCGCGCTGGCTGGTCGGACTGGCCGCCGGCGACGTCGGCCAGCAGGTCCACGTAGGCGCGGACCACGGAGAGCGGCGTCCGCAGCTCGTGGGTCACCACGGAGAGAAGCTCGGCGCGCGCCTCGTCCAGGGCCTGCAGCTCGACGAGCTGGCGTTCCTGCTCCCGCTGCAGGCGGCCCTTCTCGACGATCCCGGCCAGGAGCGCGGCGATCGTGGCGAGGAAGTTGATCTCCTCGGGCGCGAAGCGACGCGTGGCGACCGTCTGGACGTTGAGGACGCCAACCACCGTGTCGTTCCAGGTGAGCGGCACCGAGAGCATCGAGGTGAGCCCCGCCAGGTCGAATCCGCGGAGGTACTTGAAGCGGGGGTCCCGCCGGACGTCGGGCACCTCGATCGGCCGGCGCGCGGCTGCCGCCGCGCCCGTGATGCCCTCGCCGAGCGCCAGGCTGACCCGGCTCACCTGGTCCCGGTCCAGGCCGTTCGTCGCCGCCAGGGTCAGGCGGCCCGTCGCGTGGTCCAGCAGGTAGAACGAGCAGACCTCGACGTGGAGCGCCTCCGTCGTACGCTCGACGAGCGTCCGCATCAGCTCGTCCCAGTCCCGCGCCTGCGTCGCGAGGCGGGCGAACTCGTGGAGGAAGGCGAGCTCGCTGAGGGTCCGCGCCGTTGCGCCGTCGACGACGGCGGCCACGGGCGAAGCGGCTGCGGGGGTGGTCGTCACGAGTGCCGGCCGGCTGGTCATCCGGGCGATTGTGGCGCGCGGCTGCAGATCGTGCGCCGACGCGCCATGGCGAGGGGCTCGGTTCCCCGTGCCCCTCGGTGCCGGGGCGACCCGGACGACGCCGATCCGGTGACGCGCGCGCTCAGGCCGGCGTGCCGCCTCGCCCGGAATCCATGACGCTTGCCTCCAACCGGGCGAGAAGCGGGTCGGTCCACGTCCACGCCGCGCCGTAGTGGGCGCCAACCGCGCCGTGGCGCGCGGCCTCGGTCCGCAGCGGCAGCCCGAAGATCTCGATGAACCCGACCGCGGACGCGTGGTCGAACGAGTCGCCCGCGTCGTAGGTGGCCAGGTTCTTCTCATACAGCGAGAGCGGGGAGCGGCGACCGGTCACGACGGCGCTGCCGTGATCAAGGCGAACCCGGACCTCGCCCGAGACCACCCGTTGCGCGCTCGCCACGTACCCGCGAAGGTCACGGTGCAGGGCGCTGAACCACAGGCCGTCGTAGGTGAGCTGGGCCAGCTCGTCCGCCACGCGGCGGTTGAACCGCAGGGTGTCCTTGCTGAGTGCCAGGGACTCCAGCCCGCCGTGCGCGGCCTGGAGGACGGTCGCGGCCGGCGACTCGTAGATCTCGCGGCTCTTGATCCCGACCAGGCGGTCCTCGACGTGGTCGATCCGCCCGATCCCGTGGGCTCCGGCGAGCGCGTTGAGGCGCTCCACGAGCGCGACTGGCTCAAGTCGCTCGCCGTCCAGGCTGACCGGGACGCCGCCCTCGAAGCCGACCACGACGTCCACCGCGGCCGGCGCGTCGATGGCCGCCACGGTCCAGGCATAGGCGTCCGCCGGCGGGGCGGCCCACGGATCCTCCAGGACGCCGGTCTCGCACGAACGGCCCCAGATGTTGACGTCGATGGAGTAGGGACTGGCCTTCGTGATGGGGAGCTCGATGCCGCGGGCCGCGGCGTAGTCGATCGACTGCTCGCGGGAGAGGCCCATGCCGACCCGCATCGGGGCCACCACCTCGAGGGCCGGATCCAGCGCGTGGACCGCCACGTCGAAGCGGACCTGGTCGTTGCCCTTGCCCGTGCACCCGTGGGCGACCGCGTCGGCGCCCTCCTTCTGGGCGACCTCCACGAGCAGCTGCGCGATGAGCGGTCGCGCAAGCGCCGTCGCCAGCGGGTAGACGCCCTGGTAGCGTGCGTTGGCCTGCAGGGCCGGCCAGCAGAAGTCGCGCACGAACGTATGGCGCGCGTCCACCACGTAGGCCCGCGAGGCCCCCGCCGCGATCGCCCGCGCCTCGACGCCCTTCCGCAGGGAGCCGCCGCCGACGTCGACCGTGAGCGTGACCACCTCCGCGCCGAACTGCTCGCGCAGCCAGGCGACCGCGACCGACGTATCGAGACCACCCGAGTACGCGAGGACCACTTTCTTCATCTGCGTGTCGCCTCCACTGCCGGCCCGTTCGGTGCCGGCGCTACGGATACGTGCTGGCCAGGTCAGCCACGGACACGCCGTCGGCAGCCTGTGCGATGAACGCGGCGAGCCGGGCGTGCCAGCGCTCCAGGGACGCCTCGTCCGCGAACAGGACCAGGAGCGTGTTGTCGCCGGCGAGCGTGCCGACCTGTTCGTCGAAGCCCGACTCGTCGATTGCCTGGGCGATCGCGGCGGCCGTGCCGGGCGTGCTGACCAGGACGAGGGTGAGGCCGCTCCGTCCCACGCGGAGCGGGTAGTCGGCCAGGGCGCGCCGCAGGCGCGCCTCGCCGGGGCCGACGGGCGGATGGCCGGACGCCGGCGCGGTCCGCGGATCGGCCGTGGCTCCGAATCCCGCCGCGGCGCCGGACCCGGCCGTGGCCCCAGGCCCGGCCGTGGCCGCGGCGTCGTCGGCGAGCATCCGGGGCGTCACGTAGGCGTGGTGCTCGCCGCGCGGCGCCTTCACCAGGCCGAGCTCGGCGACGTCACGGCTGACGGTCGCCTGGGTGACCGCGAACCCCCGCTGCCGGAGCAGCGCTGCGAGCTCCTCCTGGCTTCCCACGGCAGTCGCCTCGACGAGCTCGACGACGGCGCGGCGGCGCGCCGCGCGGATGGATCGCCCCGTGCGGGTCGGCGATTCGGCCGTCATCCCGGCGCCCTCGAGATGCGCGTGCCGAACGCCGGGTCGTCGAGCGCGCGGGCCAGCGCCCGGGGTGCCGAGGCATCGCAGATGACGGCCTCGGCGCCGGGCGCGCCGATCCCCGCCAGCGCCGCCCGGACCTTGGGCACCATTCCCCCGCTGATCGTCCCGGCCGCGATCAGCGCCTCCGCCTCGGCGCTGTTGAGCGAGCCCAGCTTTGCGCCGTCTGCCGCGCGGATCCCGTCGACGTCCGTCATCAGGATCAGCTGCCGCGCGCCGAGGCCGGCCGCCAACCCGGCTGCCGCATCGTCCGCGTTCACGTTGCAGACCAGGCCGCCTTCGTCGCGCGCCAGCGGCGCGACCACCGGGACCTGGCCGCCCACCAGGATCGCGTCGATCAGGTCGCGCCTGACCCCCACCACGTGGGCCACCAGGCCAAGCCCCGCGACTCGCTCGCCGACGAGGAGGCCGCCGTCCACCCCGGAGAGACCCACCGCGTTCACGCCGACATCGTGGAGAGCAGTCACGAGCTCGCTGTTGACAACGCCGCGCAGGACGGCTGCCGCGACCTCGATCGCGGCCGCGTCCGTCACGCGGAGGCCGGCCTCGAAGCGGGTCGGAACGCCCAGCCGCTCGAGCCACGCGGTGATCCGCTTGCCGCCGCCGTGGACGATGACGACGGGTCGCCGGCGGGCGACGGCCGCGACCTCCTCCAGGACCTGGCCCTGTTCGGCGAGCGACGTCCCGCCCAGCTTGAGGACCACCATCCCGTTCACGCGGGCATCCCCGTCACGTCGTGTACTCGGCGTTCTCGCGAACATACGCCTCGGTCAGGTCGCAGCCGAACGCCTCGCCGACCCCGCTGCCGAGTCCCAGGTCCAGGCGAACCAGGACCTCGCCGGCCGTCATGGCGGCGCGCGCCGCGTCCCGGTCGAACGGCAACGGCCCACCGCGGTAGACGGGATGGCCCGCGACCGTGACCTGGAGCCGGTCCGGCTCGACGCGCACCGCCCGCCCCGCCCGGGTAGCAGCCTCGGTGGGGGCGAGCCCGGCCGCCTCGAGCACCCAGGCCTCGGCTGCCTGGGCGTTGCCGAGCGCGCCGGCGATCCGGCCCCAGTTCGGGTCGCGGCCGTGCACGGCGGCCTTGACAAGGCTGCTGGAGATGACGGCCCGTGCCGCCCCGCGCGCGTCGACGTCATCCGCGGCGCCGCTGACCTGGCAGGTGATCAGGGTCGTCGCGCCTTCGCCGTCGGCGGCCTGCTGCCGGGCGAGCGACCGGGCGACCGCCTCGATCGCGCGGCCCAGCGCGGCCGCGCCGGGGTCGCCGACGTGCACCTGGGCCGCGCCCGCGGCTCCCGACGCGAGGACCAGGACGCTGTCGTTCGTGCTTGTGTCGCCGTCCACCGAGAGCTGGTCCCAGGTCCGCACGGCGGCCGCCCGGAGGATCCCGTGGAGCGTGGCCGGGTCCGCGCTGGCATCCGTCAGGATCACGGCCAGCATCGTCGCCATCCGTGGATGGATCATCCCGACGCCTTTCGCGATACCGCTGACCGTGACGGGGACGCGCGTGCCGCCTTCGCCCGGCAGCGTCAGGCGCACGGTTGCCCACTTGGGGCGCGTGTCGGTGGTCATCAGGGCGCGCGCCGCGGCCATGAATGCCTCGTCGGTGGCCTCGAGCTGACCGGGGACCCGCTCGGCGATCGCCATGGTCACCCGGTCCACCGGCAGCCGCGTCCCGATCACCCCGGTGGAGAGCGCGAGCGTGCGGGCGGGCTGCGTGCCGAGCGCCGCGGCCAGCTGCCCGGCGAGATGGAGCTGGTCCGTGTCGCCGAGGGCGCCCGTCGCGGCGTTCGCCGAGCCGGACGTCGAGAGGATCGCGTCGGCCCAGCCACAACCCGCCGGACCGCCGTCGCACGTCTCGGAAAGATGGGCCAGGCTGAGCCGCACGGGGGCGGCCGCGAACGCGTTGCGGGTGAAGACGCCGGCCGCGGCGGCAGGCGCGCCGGTCGTGGCGATCACGGCGAAGTCCGGCCGGCCGGACCGCTTGATCCCGATCGAGGCGCCCAACGCCCGGAAGCCAGCCGGCATGACCACCCGTTCCTCGGCGCGCGGCAGGTTCGTCGCGAGCGCCGTCAGGCCCATCGCCGGCGCCGCCAGGCCAGCGGGCGGGATCGCCTGCTCGCTCACGGGACCAGCGCGTGCTGCTCGAGCCCGGCCGTCTCCGCGAGCCCGTGGACAAGGTTGAAGGCCTGGATCGCCTGGCCGGCGGCGCCCTTGACGAGGTTGTCGATGACGCCGATGGCGAGCACGCGGCCGGTCCGCTCGTCGAGGTGCACATGGACCCGGCACGTGTTGCTGCCCAGGACGTGCTTGGTGGCCGGGGGCTGGGCCACCACGTGCACGAACGGCGTGGCGCCATAGGCGTCGGCGTAGAGCGAGTCGAGCTCGGCCTGCGTGACGGGGCGGCTCGGGCGCACGTGGCACGCCGAGAGGATGCCGCGCGTCATCGGGATGAGGTGGGGCAGGAAGTCGATGCCGCGGACGCCCGGGTTCGCGGACGTGCGATCCGGGTGCCCCGCGTCGCGCTCGCCCAGCGCCGCCAGCTCCTGCTCCATCTCGGCCACGTGCCGGTGGCCGCCCACCCCGTAGGCCTTCACGCTCTCGTTGACCTCGCCGAACATCAGGTCCTGTTTCGGCTCGCGACCCGCGCCGGAGACGCCCGACTTGGCGTCGACGACGAGGTCGGCGATGAGGCCCGCCCGGGCCAGCGGCGCGAGCGCGAGGAGCGTGGCGGTGGGGTAGCAGCCGGGCACGCCGACGATCGCGCTGCTGTTGTCGCGGAGCGCGCGGAGGGCGTCGCCGTGGAGCTCCGGGAGCCCGTACACGGCACCTGCCAGCAGGTCCGGACGCGGGTGGGTGAAGCCGTACCAGCGCGGATAGTCGGCCGGCTCGTGGAGCCGGAAGTCGGGTCCGAGGTCGATGATCGCGGCACCGCCGGCGGCCAGATCGGGGACGATCTCCGCCGCCGCCCCGTGCGGGAGCGCCAGGAAGACCGCGTCAGCCTCGGGGACGGTCGCGTCCACGTGGAGCCCGGTCCGGTCGAGGTGAATGTGCGTCCCACCGATCGGCTCGCGGCTGCGCCCGCGGCCCACCAGGCCCACGATCTCCACGTCGGGATGGCGCGTGAGCAGCCGAACGAGCTCGGCGCCCACGTAGCCCGTGGCACCGACGATCGCCACGCGGATCCGCGGTCCCGCGTGTGGCGAGCCCGCCTGGACCGATCCGCCGCGCGGCAGCGGGATCTGCCCGCGACCGGAAGCCGCGTCCCTAAGGGGCCGCGGGGTCGTGCTCACCTGGGCGCGCGCCGGGCCGGGATCGTCGGAGTTCGTGGTCGCCCGCGGGGGCCGAGCTGTTGCGGTCTGCATGATGTGCATGACTATACATCAGCCGCGCATAGTCATGCACGGAACGCCGGCGGGTGCCAGTCTCCGCCGGCTGCCGGCCGGCCCCTGCCTCAGCCGGTGGTGGTCGCCGCGACCTCGGCGGGCGTGTTCTCTGCCAGCCAGCGCTCCGCGTCGATGGCAGCCCGGCAGCCGTCGCCGGCGGCGGTCACGGCCTGGCGGTACCGATGGTCGTGGACGTCGCCCGCGACGAAGACGCCGTCGATGCGCGAATGGGTTTCGGCATGCACCGCCAGGTAGCCAGCCTCGTCCTTCTCCAGCCAGCCCTCGAACGGCCCGGTGTTGGGGCGGTAGCCGATCGCCACGAACAGGCCCTCGACCGGGAGCTCGGAACGGGCGTCCGTCGTCGTGTCGCGCAGGCGAAGGCCCGTGACGGAGGCGTCGCCGAGCACCTCCACGATCGAGGCGTTCCGGTGGATCTCGATCCTGGGCTCGCGCTCCGCGCGTGCCTCCATGATCCGGCTGGCCCGGAACTCGGCCCGCCGGTGGAGGAGGTGGACCTTCGTGGCGAAGCGGGTGAGGTAGAGCGCCTCCTCCATCGCGGTGTCGCCGCCGCCGACGACCGCGATCTCCTTGCCGCGGAAGAAGAAGCCGTCACAGGTTGCGCAGGCCGACACACCCCGACCGCGCAGCCGATCCTCCGACTCGAGGCCCAGCCAGAGCGCCGACGCGCCGGTCGCGATGATCACGGCGTCGCCGCGATACTCGACCCCGGCGGCCCAGGCGCGGAACGGGCGGCTGGAGAAGTCGACCCGCTCGACCTCCTCGTCGATCACGTGCGCTCCGAACCGCTCGGCCTGGGCCCGGAAGCGCGCCATCAGCTCGGGGCCGTCGATCCCATCCGGGAAGCCCGGGTAGTTCTCCACCTCCGACGTGATCGTCAGCTGGCCGCCCGGCTGGTGGCCGCCCAGGACGATCGGGGCAAGGTTCGCGCGCGCCGCATAGATCGCGGCCGTGAGGCCGGCCGGGCCGGAGCCCAGGATCAGGAGCGGGGCGGAGCTCGGCGTCGAGTCGCTGGCCGCGGGCACTGCCGCGACAGCCGGGCCGCCGGGCGTGGCGTCCGCGCCGAAGTCGATCGTGAGTCCACCGAACGGGGAGGTCGTGTCGGGCATGGGAAGGCAGGTCTCGTGCTTGGATTTGCCGCGGGCACGCGCGGAACGGATCCCTATCCTAGCACGAGTGCGATACCCCCTGGGAGTATCCGGGTGGGATCGCCCGGCGTTCCTGCCTGCTGGGCTTCGCGACCGCGAACCGTCGAGCTGCTACGTCGTCGGGATCGCGTGGACGAGCGCGGCGAGCCGCGCGGCGAGGGCCTCCACTCCCGGTTGCTCGATGTTCCCGATGCCCAGCACGACGTGCTGGGCACCCGCCTCGGCGAGCAGGGCGAACCGCGCCGTCGCGGCCTCGGGCGTCGCGGTGCCCTCGCCGCCGGTCGCGGAGAGCCGGGTGTTCTGGAGCGTCGAGCGATCGATCTCGGCGTAGGGCCGGCCGACCTCCTCGCAGTGCGCGCGCAGGATCGCGTACTTGCGGGCGATCATCTCCGGGCCCCCGAAGACGTTGGTCGCGTCGGCGTACTGGGCCACCAGGCGCAGCGTCTTCTTCTCGCCGCCGCCCCCGATCATGATCGGCACCCGCGGCCGGCTGATCGACTGCGGTGAGTTCAGGAGCCTGCCCGCCGTGACCTGGGCCCCGGCGAACGCCTCCTGCGTTCCGCGCTCGCCCTGCCACATCGCGTGGGCGATCCGGAGCGTGTCCTCGAGCATCTCGAAGCGCGTCGCGAGCGGGGGCATCGGGAAGCCCAGCGCATCGCTCTCGTCCTGGTTCCAGGCGGCGCCGATGCCCAGGTAGGCCCGGCCCCCGGAGAGGACGTCGAGCGTCGTGGCCGCCTTCACCCAGAGCCCGGGAAGCCGGTAGTGGACTCCGCCCACCATCAGCCCCAGCCTCGCGCGGCTCGTGTTGGCCGCCATGAACCCGAGCGTCGTCCAGCCCTCCAGCATGGGATCCTCGGCGGGGCCGATTCCCCGGATCTGGAAGAAGTGGTCCATGACCCAGAGCGAGTCGAACCCGGCGTCGTCGGCTGAACGGACGATCCGGGCGAGCGTCGGGCCGATCGCGGTCGTGCCGCCGGGCCAGTCGAAGCGGTTGATCTGGAGGCCGATCTTCACGGTTGGGGTCCTTTGCGGGTTCGGTCCGCGAGCGTGGGGGCTGTCCATTCCAGTGTGATCGCGTGCGTCACTCGCTGTTCGTCGGGCGGATCGCGGCGGATTGTCCGGCAGACCACCCGCGGATTGGTCGGTGGATGGCCAGGCGGCTGTGTCTCCGCCCGGGCCCGGCTGCCTGCCGCGGGGGCCCGGTCCCGGCCGCCTGCCGCTGGTCGTGTGCATCGAACGCACGATCCCGCCGACCGCCGCGTCCGGGGAGGGGTTCGGTCGTCAGGCCTGTTCACGTGGCGCACAGACTCGACCGATCCCGGGCCGATCCCGGGCCGATCCCGGCCGATCCGGGCTTCCGGCGCCACCCGCGAGGCCT
>CAZKXK010000032.1:0-1177 GCA_964556585.1 uncultured Anaerolineaceae bacterium | reverse complement strand
CCGATCCCGGGCCGATCCCGGCCGATCCGGGCTTCCGGCGCCACCCGCGAGGCCTTCCGCGCCGCCGGGCCGGTCGGATCGTGCGTCCCATGGAGTGCCGCGCCGTGCTTGTGCGGCAGATGCACGAACCCGACGAGGTCGACGAGCCCGACCCGACGAGCCCGACGAGGTCGACGAGCCCGGGCCCAGCCCCGGCCCCGGCCCAGGCTTCTCGGCGCGGCCGCCCGCCCGGCTCCTCCTCGGCCGGGGCCGCCGCGATCCCCGTCAGCGGAACAGGTCGAGCTCGGGCGGCATGAGCACGTCGGCCGCGATGCTGCCCTCCCCGGGCGGGGGCGAGGCACCGCGCACGAGCGCGGCTGGCCGGCGGGCCGTCTTGCCCAGCACGAGCTCCGCGGCCGAGGCGATCTCGTCGGCGACCGCCCGGATCGTGGCGCTCATCACCCGCCCGTCCGCGTCGGCGCTGCCGCGAAGGTCCTCGTTGGGCCGGAAGCCGGCCACGCCGATCGCGAGGTCCGTGATCCCGAACCGCCAGGGCCGGCCCAGGCTGTCGCTGATCACCACCCCCGGAGCGACCCCGAAGCGCCGAGCGACCGCCTCGCGGATGCGCCGGGCGGAGGCGTCGGGGTCATCCGGCAGCAGCAGGACCGTATCGCCGGCGCCGGCGCCGACATTCGACGCGTCGACGCCGCCGTTCGCGAGGATGAAGCCGTGGCGCGTCTCGACGATCACGACGCCGTTGTCCATGCGCACGACCCGGACCGCCTGGCGAAGGACCACCTCCACCTGGCGGGCGTCGCGCCGCCATCGCGACGCGAAGGCGACCGCCTCCGGCCGCGGCTCCACGGTCGAGAGGTCGACGAACGCACCCTCCGCCTTCGAGACCACCTTCTGGGTGACCACGAGGACGTCGTCGCCGCGCAGCGGCAGTCCACCATCCGTGCGCTCGAGCGCGTCGCCGACCAGGGTTGCGATGTCGTCGCCCGGCCGGACCTCGGGAATGCCGTCGAGCGCGAACACCTCCAGCCGGCCGGTGCCCGGATCGGTGGGACCCGGAACCCGCCGAGCGCGCTCGCCGGGGCCGGGGCCAGGCTCGGCGCCGCTCACGGCTGGCCGACCACGGGCCCGCCCAACCCGATCGCCTCCGAGGCCCGCAACCCACACGCATACATCAACTCGA
>CAZKXK010000031.1:0-14906 GCA_964556585.1 uncultured Anaerolineaceae bacterium | reverse complement strand
CGAGGATCCGCTCGCCCTCCGGGGTGTACAGGTAGACGCCCTCCGCGCGATCGATCGCGATCGGGTCGAGCGCCCCCTGGACGGACCACGAGAAGAACGTGTGGGCGCGCGAGAGCCGGACGATCTCCTGGCTGGACATCGGGCCGGCGGCGGTTCGAACGGTCATCGGTCACCTCGAGGCGGGGCGCGCCCGGCACGCTGTCCGCGATCCTGCTGTCTCGATGCGGACCGGCCGCAACGGGGGTCGCGGGCGGTCGGGACGGCACCGACGTGCTCCTGCCCATGCCATCCGGGGACGTTCGCCATTACACCACACCGGCCCGAGGCGAGACGGGTCCCGATCGTGGACCGGCGGCTTCGCGTGGGCAGGGGCGGCTCCCCGCAGAGTCGGCCGCTGGCGGCACGCTCCCCGGTGGGCCGTGTAGCATTCCGGCACGTTCCCGACGGGCGGCCGCGAAGGACTCGACGACGCACCGGCCGCGCCATCACCCCGCCGCTGCGACCCCGACCGGAGGTGACCGATGCCGCGAATCGTGCGAGGCGCGCTCGTCCAGGCAACCTGGACGGGTGACAAGGAGTCGATGATCCAGAAGCACGAGGCGCGCGCGCACGAGGCGAAGGCGCAGGGTGCCCAGCTGGTCCTCTTCCAGGAGCTCTTCTACGGGCCGTACTTCTGCCAGGTGCAGGATCCCGCCTTCTACGCGTACACGGAGCTGATCCCCGACGGGCCAACCACGAAGCGGATGCAGGATCTCGCACGGCAGACCGGCGTGGTCCTCGTGGTGCCGATGTACGAGGAGGACTCCCAGGCGTCCGGCGTCTACTACAACACCGCGGCGGTGATCGACGCGGACGGGACCTACCTGGGCAAGTACCGCAAGACCCACATCCCGCACATCAAGGGCTTCTGGGAGAAGTTCTACTTCCGGCCGGGCAACCTGGGCTACCCCGTCTTCGAGACCGCCGTCGGCAAGATCGGCGTCTACATCTGCTATGACCGCCACTTCCCGGAGGGGGCGCGGGCGCTGGGCCTCAACGGGGCGGAGATCGTGCTGATCCCCAGCGCCACCAGCCGCGGCCTGTCCGAGTACCTCTGGCGGATCGAGCAGCCCAGCCACGCAGTCGCCAACGGCTACTACGTGGGCACGATCAACCGCGTCGGGACCGAGGAGCTCGGGGACGACGACTTCTACGGGCAGAGCTACTTCTGCGACCCCCGGGGCCAGATCGTCGGCGGCGTCGCCAGCCCGTACGAAGAGGAGCTGGTGATCCGCGACCTCGATCTCGACCTGGTGACGGAGGTGCGCCAGACGTGGCAGTTCTACCGGGACCGCCGTCCCGAAGCCTACGCAGACCTGGTCCGCCCGTAGCGACCGGCGAGCCGGTCGGAGGAGGCGCCGCATGCAGTTCGGGTTCACGCTCAAGCCCGAGCACTCGATCGAGCGGACCCTGGCGCTGACCCGGCAGGGCGAGGCGGCCGGCTTCACCCACGCCTGGCTCTTCGACTCCCACGTCCTCTGGCGCGAGCCATACATCCTCCTGACCCTGATGGCGCAGGCGACCACGACGCTCCGCCTGGGCACGTGCGTGACGAACCCGGCGACCCGGGAGCCGACGGTGACCGCCTCGGCCCTGGCGGTGCTCCAGGAGCTGTCCGGGGGCCGCTTCGACCTGGGGATCGGGCGTGGCGATTCCGCACGGCGGGTGCTGGGCAAGCCGCCCACGAGCATGGCCGCGCTCGAGGAGGCGGTCCACGTGATCCGGGCCCTCGCCGAGGGAGGGCCGATCGAGTACGAGGGTGCATCGCTGGAGTTGCCGTGGGCGGACCCACACCGGCTGCCGGTCTGGATCGCCGGGTACGGCCCGGTCGCTCTCAAGCTGACCGGCCGGATCGCCGACGGCGCCATGCTCCAGATCGCCGACCCCGACCTGGTCCGCTGGTTCGTCGACCAGGTCCGGGCGTCCGCGCGGGAGGCCGGCCGCGACCCTGCCGCCGTGCGCATCATGGCCGCGGCACCGGCGCACGTCGGGGACCTCGCCGACGGTCGGGACCGGATCCGCTGGTTCCCCGCGCTGGTGGGGAACCACGTGGTGGACCTCGTGAACAAGTACCAGGGGGACCTGCCGGAGGGGCTGACTCGCTACATCCGGGGCCGCGAGGGCTACGACTACCTCCATCACGCGGAGGTCGGCAGCTCGAACGCCGACTTCGTGACGGACGAGATCGTGGATCGCTTCGGGATCGTGGGCGACGTGGATGCCCACGTCGCGAAGCTGCGCGCCCTGGCGGCGGCGGGCGTGGACCAGTTCAACCTGTACCTGATGAATGGCAACGAGGAGGAGCAGCTGGCGATCTACGGTCGCTCGGTCATCCCGGCCCTCCGCGATGTCCAGGCCGCCAAGGCGTGAGGAGAATCCGATGCGCACACTGATCACGAACGGACTCGTCGTCACGGCCGCCGGCTCGTACCCGGCCGACGTGCTCGTGGACGGCGAGACGATCGCCCTGCTCGGCGCCGACCTGGCGGGCACCGGGGTCACCGCCGACGAGACCATCGACGCGAGCGGGAAATACGTGGTCCCGGGCGGGATCGACGTCCACACCCACATGGAGCTGCCCTTCGGCGGCACGGTCGCGAAGGACACCTTCGAGAGTGGCTCGAAGGCGGCTGCCCACGGCGGCACCACGACGATCCTCGACTTCGCGGCACAGACGAAGGGCCGGCCGCTCCGCGAGGGGCTCGACGCCTGGCGCGCCAAGGCCGAAGGACACACCGCCATCGACTACGGCTTTCACATGATGATGACGGACGTGAACGACGCCACGCTGGCCGAGATGGACCAGCTCATCGCCGAGGGCGTCCCGGAGTTCAAGCTCTTCACGGCCTACCCGGGCGTCAACTTCAGCCCCGACGACCACATCTTCCGGGCGATGCAGCGGACCCGGGAGAACGGCGGGCTGGTCATGATGCATGCCGAGAACGGGCCCGTGATCGACGTCATCGCCGCCGACCTCGTGGCCGCCGGGATCACCGGCCCGATCGGGCACGGCCTGGCCCGCTACGCCATCCTCGAGGGCGAGGCGACCAACCGGGTCATCCGCCTGGCCGAGGCGGCCGGCGTCCCCGTCTACGTCGTCCACCTCTCGTCCCGCGACGCCCTGGAGGCGGTGACGGCCGCCCGCGGCCGCGGCGCGATGGCGTTTGCCGAGACCTGCCCGCAGTACCTCTTCCTCTCGCTCGACGACCTGGAGAACGGGTTCGAGGGCGCGAAGTACGTCTGCAGCCCGCCGCTCCGCCCGAAGGACCACCAGGTGGACCTGTGGCGAGGGCTGCGCACGGACACCCTGCAGCTCGTCGCGACGGACCATTGCCCGTTCGACTTCCATGGCCAGAAAGACCTCGGGCGAGCCGACTTCCGGAAGATCCCGAACGGGCTGCCGGCCGTCGAGGACCGGGTGGATCTCCTCCACGACGGCGGCGTCGTCAAGGGCCGAATCTCGCTCGAGCGGTGGGTGGAGATCATGTCCACCGCCCCCGCCCGGATGTTCGGCATGTACCCGCAGAAAGGCACGATCGCAATCGGCTCGGACGCCGACATCCTGGTCTTCGATCCCAACCGGCGCCGGACGATCAGCGCCGCCACCCACCACATGGACGTCGACTACTCGATCTTCGAGGGGTTCGAGATCCAGGGCACCTCGGACGTGGTGATGAGCCGCGGCACGGTCCTCGTCCGTGACGGCGCCTGGGTGGGACCGGCCAACCATGGCCGATTCCTGCGCCGGGACGTGACGGACTTCGCCCGGATCAGCTGAGCGCCGGCAGCGCGACCCCTGGGCGGCCCCGCCGCCGGATCACGAGCGTGGCCGCCAGGGCGGCGCCCGCGGCGCCGGCCGCCACGGCCAGGGAGATCAGCTGCTCTCCTTTCAGCGGTCCCAGCACGGCCTCGTCGCGCCATGTCGTGGCAACCAGGGCGCGGCCCAGCGCCCAGGTCGCCAACCCCACCGCGAAAAGGCGGCCGTCCGCCCGGCGCAGGCCCGTCCGCCAGCCGAGGAGCGTCACGAGCACCAGCACTGCCACGGCCATCCCGGCTTCCAGCAGCTGGGAGGGGATGGCGGGAAGGGCGGCACCCGCGCTGCCCCACGGCCCGGCGCCCGCATAGGCGGTCGCGAACCCGCCGTTGACCTGGAGCAGGCCCTGTCCGTCGCCACCGAGGACCGCGGCCGCCTTGCCGAGCGCGAGGGTCAGCAGCAGCGGCCGGATCGCCACGTGGAGCCAGCGCGCGACCGGCGCGTCCAGCAGCGCGGCCACGTAGATCCCGGTGAGCGCCCCCCCGGCGACCGCGCCCGTCAGCTCCACGCTGCCGGTCGAGGGATCGAGCAGCTGCCGCCAGTCCGGCGCATACCAGTCCGCGTGCAGGAGGCCATAGCCGACCCGGCCCAGCACGACGGCGCCGGGAAGCACTCCCAGCACGATGAAGAGGAGATCGTCCCGGCGCATGTGCCAGACGCCGCCGGATCCGTCGGAGCCGTCCGCGCGCTGACCGATCCAGGTGTCGAAGGCGGGGGTCCGGCCGGCGATCAGCGCGCACCAGGCCAGGCCGGCAAGGACCGCGACCGCGACGCCCAGCGTCTGCCAGCGAACCACGAAGTCCCCGAGCTGGACCGAGGCGTCGAAGCCGAACGTGAAGGCGGCGGCGCCCGTCATTCCAGCCCTTCCAGCCCGCCTGCGACGAGGCGCCCCGCGGCGACGGTCGCGACCACCCGGATCCCGTCCTCGCCGCGCGACCAGCAGTCCCGAGAGATCGCCGCCGGGTCGCCCGACAGGACCACGAGGTCGGCCCGGTGTCCCACCTCCAGGCGGCCCGCGTCGTCGTCACCCAGGGCCAGCGCACCCGCCGCCGTCCAGGCATGGAACGCCTCCGCCACGGAGAGTCCCTCGTCGTGGCGCAGCGCGGCTCGCACCCCGTCGAGCGGGGCCCCGGACACCACCGGTCGGTCGCTCGAGAAGGCCATCGGGATGCCGGCTGCCAGCAGCGCCGCAAACGGGAGGAGGCGCGCTGCCCGCTCGTCGCCGAGACGGGCCCGGTAGGTGACCGCAGCCCAGGCGAGGAACTCGGGCTGGACGACCGCCGTGATCCCCGATGCTGCCAGCCGAGCGACGAGGCCGGCGTCGAGGAGCATCGCGTGCTCCAGCCGGTGTGCGCGCGCGGAGGGCGGCGTGGATGGCAGCGCGGGCGGCCCGGGCGGCGCGGCGGCGCAGGCGTCGAGCACGGCCGCCACGGCGGCGTCCCCGATGGCGTGCGTGGCGATTCCCCAGCCCGCCTGGACGGCCCGGCCGACCCGCTCGGCCAGCACCTTGGGATCGTGGACCGGCCCGCCCGCGTGCGGCGCATCGGCGTATGGGGCTCGCAGCCAGGCCGTATGCGTGGTCAGCGCGCCGTCGGCCTTGAGCTTCACGTGGGTCAGCCGGACCCGATCCCGGAGGGATTCCGGGAGCAGGGCCGCGATGTCGGCCGGGGACGGGACGGCGTCGCCCGGCCCGGGCGCGATCCGGACAAGACCGGGCAGCAGCGACACCGCGAGCGGCATCTCGCTGGAGGAGATCGCCGCGCCCCAGGCCGCGAGCTCGGCTGCGACCCCGTGCGTCGCGCCGACATCGGCGTCGGCGACGCTCGTGACGCCGTCGGCGGCCAGGCGGTTCGCCGCTCGGGCCAGCGCCGCCCGGCCCTCGGCGGCGGTCGGCGCCGGCATCGCGGCCGCGACCCGGTCCCAGGCATCCGGGCCACGGATGATCCCGGTCGGCTCGCCGGATGCGTCCCGGTCGATCATCATCCGGCCCCGCTGGTCGGGGGTTCCCGCGCCGATCCCCGCCAGCGCGAGGGCCAGGCTGTTCGCCGTGACGGCGTGCCCGGAGACGTGGGCCAGCAGGACCGGGCGATCCGGAACCGCCCGGTCGAGGTCGTCGCGGGTCGGGTCGTCGGGGCGATCCCAGCCGGTCGGGTCGTAGCGGGCGACCAGCCAGGCGTCGGGCTCCAGGCGCTCTGCGGCTCCCGGCACCGCGCGAAGCGCGGCCCGGCGACCACGGCCGGCGATGACGGCCATACCGGCGGCCCAACCCTCCCAGTAGGGGTGGGCATGCGGCTCCACGAACCCCGGCAGGACCGCGCGGCCACCGAGGTCCACGACGTGCGAGTCGGGTCCGGCCAGGGCCAGGACCTCCTCGTCGGCGCCGACGGCCAGGATCCGTTCGTGTGCGTAGCAGATCGCCGTCTCGCGGTGCCCGGCCGCATCGGGCATGCCCGGGTCACCCGCGGCGCGCGTCGCCGCGTCGCTCGGCAACGCTCCACGGAACGTCAGGATCGTGCCGCCGTGCAGGACCGTGTAGTGATGGGTCATCTCGCGGCGAGTGTATCCGGCGGCCGCGCACATCCCGCGAGCGCGCGGCGGCGACTCCGGTCAGGCCGGAAGCTTCGCCAGCAGCTCCCGGACCGAGTCGGCCGACCGGTGGAAGGCGGCCCGCTCGTCATCGGTCAGCGCGATCTCGATGACCTTCTCCACGCCGCCGTTGCCGAGCACGACCGGCACGCCCACGAAGAGGCCGTCGATGCCGTACTCCCCGCGGAGGTACGCCGCGCAGGGGAGGACGCGGCGGCGATCGCGCAGGATCGCCTCGATCATCTCGACGACCGACGCGGCCGGCGCGTAGTAGGCGCTGCCGGTCTTGAGGAGTGCCACCACCTCGGCGCCGCCGTTCCGGGTTCGCTCGACGAGCGCCTCGATTCGCTCTGCGCTCATCAGCTCCGTGATGGGGACGCCGCCCACCGTCGAGTAGCGCGGCAGCGGCACCATCGTGTCGCCGTGACCGCCAAGGACGAAGCCGCGGATGTCCCGGACGCTCACCTGCAGCTCGTCGGAGATGAACGACCGGAACCGGGCCGAATCCAGGACGCCGGCCATGCCGACGACGCGCTCCGGCGGGAAGCCCGAGGCCGTGAGCGCGACATGGCACATCGCGTCGAGCGGGTTCGTGACGACGACGATGATCGCGTCCGGGGAAACGGCGGCGGCCTCCCTGACGACCGACCCGACGATGCCGGCGTTCTTCGCCATCAGGTCGTCACGGCTCATGCCCGGCTGGCGCGCCAGGCCCGACGTCACCACGATGACCTTCGAGTCGGCGGTGTCCGCGTAATCGTTCGTGCCCGACACCTGCACGTCGTACCCGACCACCGGGGCGGCCTCGTTGAGGTCGAGCGCCTTGCCCTGCGGGAGCCCCTCGACGATGTCGATCAGCACGACGTCCGCGAGGCCCGCCGCGACGATCTGCTCGGCGGTTGTGGCACCGACGTTGCCGGCGCCGATGATGGTGACCTTGCGGCGGGGAAGGCGGGCCATGGGGTGCTCCTCCGGCTGCGACTCGACTCAGGCAGATGTTGCTCGGAATTGTACGGACGACCGGGCCCCCGGTAGGTGAGCCGTCGCACGGGTGCAAACGCGACGGCGCGCGGTCCGGGTGAAGACGGCGGCGTGGTCGACGCGTGCCGGCCGGCCCGCTGCCGCGCACGCCGGCCCCAGCGCCCTATGCCCCGTCGAGCGCGCCGGCGAGGTCGGCGACCAGGTCGGCGGCATCCTCGATCCCCACCGAGAGGCGGATCAGCGCCTCCGGAACCTCCAGCGGCGAGGCTGCCACCGAGGCGTGGGTCATCACGGCCGGCAGCTCGATCAGGGACTCGACCCCACCCAGCGACTCCGCCAGCGTGAAGAGGCGGGTCGACTCGCAGACCGCGACGGCGCGATCGCGGGCGGTCCGGCCGTACCGGCCCCCGGCGGCGGGCACGAAGCTGATCATGCCGCCGCCTGCCGCCATCTGGGCCGCGGCCAGCGCGGCCTGCGGGTGCGCGAACCGCCCGTCCGCGAGCCCCGGGTAGCGGAGCCAGGCGACGTCGTCCCGTCCGGCGAGGAAGCGAGCCACGGCCAGCGCGTTCCCGGCGTGCCGCTCGGCCCGCAGCGCCAGCGTGCGGAGGCCGCGCAGCGCGAGGAAGCAGTCCTGCGGCCCCGGAACGGCGCCCATCGCGTTCTGCAGGAAGCGGAGCCGGCCGGCCAGGTCGTCGCGCGACGTCACGACGACGCCAAGGACCGTGTCGCTGTGGCCGGCGAGGTACTTCGTGACGGAGTGGAAGACGACGTCCGCGCCGAGCGCGAGCGGCCGCTGGAGCGCCGGCGAGGCAAACGTGTTGTCCACGACGACGACAGGCGCTTCCCCGCGGGCACCGACGTGCGCGTGGGCGGCGCGGTCCACCACCCCGATGTCCGTCACCTTCAGGAGCGGGTTGGACGGCGTCTCGAACCAGACCAGCCGGGTTCGTTCGTCGAGGGCGGAGGCCAGGACGCCGGCCCCACCGGCGGCGAGGTCCACGTACCGCGCGACGATGCCGCGCTGCCTGGCGACCTGCTCGAAGAACCGGTACGTGCCGCCGTACACATCATCCCCGACGACGACCTGCTCGCCCGGCTCGGCCAGCTCGGCCAGCGTCGCGGTCGCCGCCGAACCAGACGCGAACGCGATCCCGAACGCGCCGCCCTCCAGGTCGGCGACCGCGCGCTCCAGCCGCTCGCGGGTCGGGTTCTGGGTGCGCGCATACTCGTAGCCACCCCGCGGCCGGCCCACCCCGAGCTGCGCATACGTCGAGGTCTGGTAGATCGGCGGGCTGACAGCCCCCGTCAGCGCATCCGGCTCGCCGCCCGCATGGACCGCCCGCGTCGCGAAGGCATCACGCGGCTCCTGGGCCGGCATGCCGTCAGCCCCCCAGTCGCGGGTGATGGCCCAGGTACTCCAGCACGTCCAGCTTCGTGATCACGCCCACCGGCCGCTCGCCGCGAACCGCGAGGACGGCGGGCACGCCCCGCGCGAGGAGCGCGAACGCCTCGTCCAGCGGCGCCCCCTCCGCGACCACGGGCAGCGGCGGATCCATGACCTCGCCCACGGTGCGCTCCACGACCCCCGGATCGCGGTAGGCGCGCTCCAGGAGGCCTTTCTCCGAGATCGATCCAACGAGCCCCGCCAGCGCGCTGCCCTCGACGGCCTCGGAGACCGGCATCTGGCTGATCCCGTAATCCTCGAGCCGGCCGATCGCCGCCCCGACCTTCTCCGTGGTGCGGGCAAGGACGAGGTCCGGGATCTGCTCGCCATGGTGGCGATCCTCCAGCACGTCGCGCACTCGGACGACGGCGCCCGGCCAGGCGAGCAGACCGTTCGCCCGCATCCACTCGTCGTTGTAGAGCTTGGACATGTAGTTCCGGCCACTGTCCGGGAAGATCACCACGATCACCGCGCCGGGTCCCCGTCCCGACTCCGCCAGCTCACGCGCGACCGCCAGGGCAGCCAGCATCGCCGTCCCGCACGATTCGCCGGCCAGGATTCCTTCCTCGCGCGTGATCCTGCGGGCCATCGCGAAGGCGTCCCGGTCCGACACCCGCACCCACCGATCGACCAGCTCGGGGTCGAAGGTGGCGGGGATGAAGTCCTCGCCCACGCCCTCCTGGAGGTACGGCCGGGCGATGTCGCCCGACAGGACGCTCCCCTCGGGGTCCGCGCCTACCACGACGAGATCCGGCCGCTTCGCGCGCAGGTAGCGCGCCGCACCCGTGAGCGTGCCGCCCGTGCCGACCGACGCGACGAGGTGGGTCAGCCGGCCGGCGGTCTGCTGCCAGATCTCGGGGCCCGTCGTTGCCTCGTGGGCGGCCGGATTCTCCTGGTTCCCGTACTGGTCCGGGAGATAGGCGCCGGGGATGTCGCGGGCGAGGCGAGCCGCCACCGAGTAGTAGCTCTCGGGCGATTTGGGGGGCACGTTCGTCGGGCAGAGGACCACCTCGGCGCCGAATGCCCGGAGGATCGCCTGCTTCTCGGCCGCCTGCTTGTCGGCCATCACGAAGATGCAGCGGTAGCCCTTGATCGCGGCCGCCATCGCGAGCCCGTGCCCGGTGTTGCCGCTGGTGGGCTCGACGATCGTCCCGCCCGGCCGGAGCAACCCGTCGCGCTCGGCCGCCTCGATCATCGGAAGCGCGATGCGGTCCTTCACCGAGCCGCCCGGGTTGAATGCCTCCAGCTTCGCGAGCACCAGCGGCTGGCGCTCCAGCGGCCCGATCCCGCGGGTGACCCGCGAGAGGCGGACGAGCGGGGTATGGCCGACCAGGTCCAGGATCGAGTGCGCATAGTCCATGCGGTCAGCCGGGTGGGCCGAGTGGGCGCTCCGTCCCGGCGGGCTCCGTCGCGGCCGGCCCGGCCGCGTACGGCTGGGTCACCGCCGCGACGTCCGGAGCCTGGCCCACCGCATGGCCGGGCGCGTCGGGATCACTCGCACCTCCGTCTGGCGATATGGCCCCGGGCCGGTGCCGCCAGGCGAGGACCAGGAGCGCCCCCACGACGGCGAGCGCCGAGATGATCGAGGCGGTGGGGATCCCGTCGACGAGCCAGTTATTCGTGCGGAGGGGCTCCAGCAGGAATCGCGTCGTGCCGTACCAGACGAAGAAGAGCAGCACGATGTCGCCCGGTCGAAGCGAGCGGGCACGCCGGGCCAGCATCAGCAGGACGATCGCGCCGACCAGACCGGACATCGACTCGTACAGGAAGAGCGGCACGAAGTGCGCATCCACGGGGGTGGTTCCCCCATTCACCGGGCAGGCCCAGACCTGGGTCCGGTTGGCGCACTGGATCGCGATCCCCCAGGGGAGGTTCGTGGGCGGCCCGTACAGCTCCTGGTTGAAGAAGTTGCCCCAGCGTGCCACCGCCTGCATGGCCAGCAGGCCCGGTGCGGCAGCATCCGCCCAGGTCAGGAACGGCTGCCGCTTCCAGCGGGTGTAGGCGACCGCGGCAAGGAACCCGGTCGCAATGCCCCCGTACACGCCGAGGCCGCTGTACGGCGGCAGGACGATCGCCAGCAGGTCGTTCTTGTAGCGCGCGTCCCACTGGTCGATGACGTGATATGCCCGTCCGCCCACGAGCGCCGCGAACGCGATGATGATGAACCCGTTGACGAGCAGCCCGGTATCGAGCCCGCGCCGCACCGCCTCGCGCTCGACGACCAGGTACGTCGCCGCAAGCCCGATCGCGTACATGATCCCGTACCAGTGGACTTCGAGCGGGCCGAGCGCGAACGCGATGGGCTGGGGCGTCCAGTTGATCATCGCGGCAGTGTACCGGCGAGCGGCGGATCCGTTCGCTGGCGCGGTCAGTGGTTCGGGCCGGGGTGGTCCGGGCCGGGGCTGCGGTCGATCCCTATACTCGCCGCGATGCGCGCCTTCTTCGTGACGCCATGAACACCGAGTACCTGCTCTGGTTCGCTGCCCTCGTCGTCGTCATCGCCGCGACGCTTCTCTGGCTCGTGGTCGGGGAGGTGCCGGAGATCCCGGACGATCCGCCGCCCGAATCCGGGCCCGATCCCGCGGAGGGCCGCCCCGGGGCATCCTGAGGCGCGAGGTCCGTCATCCCTCGCGCGGCGGATCGGCGCGGAATGGCTTCTCCGTCGCCCGGATCGGCAGTGGCCTGCGCTCGAACGGCGTGGAGAAGACCACGTCGGTCTCCGTCCGATAGACATGGCGGGTGCCCTGCACGATGCGAACGATGCGCTCGAGGTCGCCGGTGTTGCTGGCCCAGATCTTGAGCAGGTAGTCACCCTGGCCGGCGATCCGGTGACAGGCCTCCACCTCCGGGATCGCGGCGAAGTCGGTGGCGAGGTCATCCGCGATCGTTCCTGGTGACTGGGTGACCGACATGAAGGCCAGGACGCCGAGGCCGACCGAGGCCGGGTCCACGGCCGCCATGTACCCCGTGATGATCCCGCGCGCCTCCAGCTTCTTGACGCGCTCGTGGGCCGAGGGGCCGCTCATGCCGACGGCCGCGCCGATCTCCGCGTAGGACAGCCGGCCATCGCGCTGGAGG
Source organism: uncultured Anaerolineaceae bacterium (assembly GCA_964556585.1). Classification (GTDB taxonomy): domain Bacteria; phylum Chloroflexota; class Limnocylindria; order Limnocylindrales; family CSP1-4; genus CTSoil-043. Next base: position 2,964 of record CAZKXK010000031.1, on the reverse strand, counting down.
GTGGCGAGAATCCGGGCGTCGGTGACACTCAGCTTGAGGTCAGGAGGCATATTTCACCATTCCGTTAGGACGAATGGCCGTGCAGGTCACACTTCATTAGGCTATACTATGGATTGAGTCGACGGTCGTCGACCATCATCCCATTGTACGGAGGGACGCACGATGTTTGTCGTAACCGTGCTGGGCCTCCTGGCGCTCTTCTCCTTCATCAGCATCCTGGTGAGCGGTGACGCCTCGGAGCCCCAGGTCGATCCGCGTGACAATCTCCCCGCCTGGCCTCGCTTCGGTCTGCGCTGACCGTTCGCAGGTCGCCGCACCGGGCTCGCCCACGAGCGGGCGCCAAGGCCACACCGTTCCAGGGCCCCCGCCGCGCGGGGGCCCTGCCCGTTCCAGCCGGGCAACGCGGAATCGGACGGGCCGAAACGCGAAGGCGCCCAGGCGATTCCTTGACACGACATTGACGGTTCAGGGACCTGGCGCGATCTAGACTCGCATGGGGTTCGTTCCCAGATCGCAATGTTTCCGCGCGTCCCGGACCCCGAGGTGGATCGCGTTCCGACTGGAGGTGCTGGCGTGCCAGTTGTGCCAACCAGGGAGATTCTCGATCGCGCGTTCGCCGAGCGCTACGGCGTCGCGGCGATCAACGTGATCAACGACCTGTCGATGGAGGCGGTCCTGGCTGCCGCGGAGGAGCTCCGGGCGCCCGTCATCCTCCAGACCTCGGTCAAGCACGTGAAGATGACCGGCCTGGACGCCATGTACGCCATGTGGGTGGCGTACACGAAAGACGTGCGGGTCCCTGTCGCGCTGCACCTGGACCACTGCCCGGAACGGGACGTGATCAGCGCCTGCCTCGCGAAGGGCTGGAACTCCGTCCTCTTCGACGCCTCCAAGCTGTCGGTCGAGGAGAACCAGCGGCAGTGCATCGAGGTCGTCGCCGAGGCGCGCCGGTACGGCGCCGATGTCGAGGGCGAGATCGAAGGGTTCAAGCGCACCGAGGAGATGACCGGCGACGAGGCCGAGCACGTCCAGAGCCTGGCGACGGTCGTCGACTTCGTGCGGGCGACCGGCGTCGACGTCTTCGCCCCCGCCATCGGCAACGCCCACGGGACCTACAAGACCGCGCCCCACCTCGATTCCCAGCGTGTCACCGACATCGTCGAGGCGACCGGCAAGCCCGTCGCGCTCCACGGCGGCACGGGCATGAGCGCCGAGCAGTTCAGCGACCTCATCGCGCGCGGCTGCGCCAAGGTGAACATCAGCACCGCGCTCAAGATCGCGTTCATGAAGTCGGGCTACGACTTCATGACGGAGCACCCGGGCGACTACGACCCGCCCAAGCTGTTCGCGGCCCAGCGGACTGCCGTCATGGAGATGGCGAAGTACCACATCCGCCTGTTCGGCAGCGAAGGCAAAGCCTGGTGAGCGCACTCGTCTTCGACTGCGACGGCGTCCTGGCGGACACCGAGCGCTACGGGCACCTGCCGGCCTTCAACCAGACGTTTCGCGAGTTCAACCTGCCGGTCGAGTGGTCGGTCGAGGAGTATGGCCGGCGCCTGAAGATCGGCGGCGGCAAGGAGCGGATGGCGAGCCTCCTGACGCCGGAGTTCGTGGCGGCCGCCGGCCTGCCCACGGACCCCGACGGCCAGGCCGCCGAGATCGCGAAGTGGCACAAGCGCAAGACGGCGATCTACACCGAGATGGTTGCCGGGGGCAGGCTCCCGCCGCGCCCCGGCATCCGCCGGATCATCACGGCGGCCCAGGATGCCGGCTGGAAGCTGGGTGTCGCTTCCACCTCGGCCGAGGCGTCGGTCCACGCCATCCTCGACTACGCGGTCGGCCCGGATCGGGCCGCCCGCTTCGACGTCTTCCTCGCCGGGGATTGCGTCCCGCGCAAGAAGCCCGCGCCCGACATCTACCTCCTCGCCCTCGACAGGCTCGGCGCGGACGCTGCCGAGGTGCTCGTCGTCGAGGATTCGCGCAACGGCCTCGAGGCCGCTCACGCCGCGGGCCTGCGCTGCCTCGTCACGGTCAACGGCTACACGGACAAGGAGGACTTCAGCGAAGCGATCCTCGTCGTGTCATCGCTCGGCGACCCGGACGGAGAGCCCGCCACCGTGATCGCCAACCGTTCGGCGGCTCGACCGGCCGCGTACGTGACGCTGGCCGACCTGGCGGCCTGCCTCGCGCCCTGACCATTCTCCAACCCATCCCCAACCCGTTCCGGAACCCGGCCCGCAACCCAGAAGGGAGGTTCGCATGGCACAGGCGTCGCTCGACGATCTTGACCTCGTCCTCACGACGATGGCCTCGACGATCGTCGACAACGCGGACTACTTCGCCCAGCTCGACTCGATCGTCGGGGACGGCGACTTCGGCTTCTCGCTGCGGAACGGCTGGGAGGTCGTGCTCAGCGACTACGCCACGTTCGACCACGCGAGCGCCGGGGCGATCCTCAAGAAGGTCGGCCTGACGCTGACGTCCAAGGTCGGCGGCGTCAGCGGGCCGATCTGGGGCACGGCGTTCCTGCGCGCGGGCGTCGCCGCGGGCGACCGGACGGAGCTCGCTCCGGAGGACGTCATCGCGATGTTGCGGGCGGCCATCACCGGGATCATGGCCCGGGGCGGAGCGGCGCTCGGCGAGAAGACACTGCTCGACGCACTGGTCCCGGCCACCGACAGCCTCGAGTCGGCGATCGGCGATCCGGCGTTCCAGGGCGATCACGCGGTCGCGGCGATCCAGCGCGCCGCCGACGTGGCCGTGAAGGCGGCCGAGGAGACCAAGGGCATGCTCGCGATGCGCGGCCGGGCTGCGTACACGGGCGAACGGAGCATCGGCTCCGTCGACGCCGGCGCGACCGCGATCGGCGTGATCCTCCAGGCGATCAGCGCCGCATGGCGCGAGAAGCACGGAAGGTGAGGGAGAAGGCGTGAAGAAGTTCCTGAACGACCCGAAGCAGTTCGT